>JBEKJD010000154.1:0-7851 GCA_050011415.1 Dissulfurispiraceae bacterium
ATCTTGTTTGAATGGATACTATTTCAGCACGGCTCAACCTGGCACCGCTCTGTCCATAATCGGTGCCGCTTGCGCCAGATTCGGAACGACCATCTGCGGGGCATTTATAAGACCCCCAACACACTGCTCACTGGGGTGCTCGACCTATCAAAAGTCGAGGCGGGAATGCTCGAACTGGAGAACATAAATTTCTGTCCCGCCGAGGTCGTCAAGAGTTCGGTCAAACTGTTTCAGCCCCTTGCCGAGAATAAGGGCCTCATGCTTACTTACAGGATTTCTCCCGATGTTCCCCGATCAGTAAAGGGCGATCCTGCCCGTATCAGGCAGATCATCAACAATCTGTTGAGCAATGCCGTAAAATTCACCGGGGAAGGCGAAATTGAACTTGCAGTCGTCCGTGACCGTATCCAGTCCCCCGGGTGCACATCCTCTCAGATTGATGACCATGTCACCCTCCATTTTTCGGTGCGGGACAGCGGTGTCGGCATAGCGGGTGATATAAAAGAGAAGATCTTCGAGCGCTTCAGCCAGGCCGACACGTCGACCTCGCGCAGGTATGGAGGAACGGGGCTTGGCTTAACAATCAGTTCAAAACTGGTTCAACTCATGAATGGGCGCATATGGTTGGAAAGCGAACCGGGAAAGGGCAGTGTTTTCGATTTTACCGTGCAATTCAGGCTTGCTGATGAGGACTTTCCGCCATGCAGGAACATCATCGGCCAGAGCATGCCGGCAGCTACTCAGGCACGTCCTCTTCGTATACTTCTTGTGGAAGACACGATAATAAATCAGGCGGTTGGAGCCAATGTTCTTAAGAAGCGGGGATATGATGTGACTGTTGCCACCAACGGAAAAGAAGCCCTCAGCTTGCTTGGCAAGGAGCGCTTTGATATCGTGCTCATGGATGTGGAGATGCCCGAAATGGACGGCATAGAGGCTACGCGGAACATAAGAAGCGTCGACTCTCCGGTGCTGGACCATATGGTGCCTGTCATTGCCATAACGGCATATGCAAAAGACCGGAAACGTGAAGAATGCCTGGGCTCCGGCATGAATGATTTTATAACAAAGCCTTTCCGGGTCGATCAACTTTCTGAGGTGATAGACCGGTGGGTCCCCCGTAAAACAGGCAGCTTAAGCTGATATGGATAAGCTTTATAGAGGTAAGGAGGGTTTGAATGAGGCTTGATAATATTTCATTGCGATGGAAATCCGCGCTGCCGATTATTTTTCTTGTTTCCGTTGGGGTTGTCTTTACCGTTATTTTTACCGGATACAAAACAAAAGATATGGTGCTCGATGAGATCAGGCACTCGGCCCTTGAAGGATATCGGGACACCATTTTAAATTCTCTCACAACTATGATGATAGCCGGAAATTACAGGGATTCCAGGGGTCAGTTCCTCGAGCAAATGCAGAAGATAGCAGACATAAGGGTTTTGCGTTCAAAGAACCTCGAAAAGAGTCTGGCGGAAACGGAAGACAAGGGCCAAAACTATGTCCCCGACGATATCGAAAGGGAAGTGGTGGAAAACGGCAGTGAGAAGATTGTTGTTGACGGCGACTCGCTCCGGGGAGTTTATCCATACACGGCCAGAAGTAATTTTATGGGCAAGAATTGCCTTACCTGCCACCAGGTGAGGGAGGGGGACATCCTTGGCGCAATAAGCATAAAGATACCCATCACTCAGGCTTTGGCAAGGATCCGGTCCCTGCAATATCTTTATGCATTGCTGGGCCTGGTCGGCATCGGGATTCTTACATTTCTCGTGGTCAGCATTGTCAATTTTACCCACAAACCGCTGTTGAATTTCATGAAAGAGCTGAAAGAAATAGGCAGCAGGTATTCAGGTCTGGACGTGACATACGAAAGAGGCGATGAAGTTTCGGCAGTCGCCAAAAATGTGACGATGGTCATCAGTCATCTCAATAGCATGATTAACAATATCATGGTGGAGACGAGTAAAATCATACCGGTGATCGACAAGCTGAAAGGCATGATCACAAGCACAACGAAAGGCGCCAGGAGCCAATCCGGGCAGGCTGTTCAGATTGCAGCGGCAGCAGAACAGATGCGCCAGACCATAGACGACATAGCAAGGAATGCTTCAGTTGTTGCGGAAACTTCTTCAGGAGCACTCGATCTGGCTTCAGGTGGACGAGAGGTTGCCGACAGCGCGGTGGAGAAAGTTAAAGAAGTGCATAAGTCCACTTTGGAGCTTTCGAATATGATAGTGCAGTTAAACAGCCGCGTGGAAGAAATAGGTGATATTGCCAGCGTGATAAAAAGCATTGCAGACCAGACGAATCTCCTGGCTCTCAATGCGGCGATAGAGGCGGCCCGGGCCGGGGACCAGGGCAGAGGTTTTGCCGTAGTCGCCGATGAGGTCCGCAAACTCGCCGAAAGGACCATCAAGGCAACGGACGAGATTTCGTCCAGGATTGAGGCTGTACAGACGGAATCCGGACGCACCGCGAGTTTCATGGGCGAAGCAACTGAGAAATCGGCGAGCACAGCTCAAAATATAGGTCGCGTCGGAGAATCTCTATACTCGGTGCTCGCGGAAGTGCGGAAGGTGAAGGACGAGATAACCAAAGTTGCGGCTGCAGTAGATCAGCAATCCACGTCAACAGGCGAAATCGCAAAGCATATAGGGGACACTTCTATAATTGCGCAGGACGTTGAAAAAATGTCGGACAATGCCTTTGGTGAAATAATGAAGCTTACTGAAGTTACCGATGGATTCAGGGCCATAACTGCCGGGGTGAAGACCATGGGGGGCGCTATCGTAATGCTGGAACTCGCAAAAAGCGATCACAAAGGGTTTGTGGGCAAGATAGGCTCCTGCCTGAGAGGAGAGGTTTCACTGGATCCGTCTAATCTGGCCGATCACCACACATGCAGGTTCGGGAAATGGTATTACAAGGAGGGTCATGAACTCTGCGGGCATGCCCCTGATTTCAAGTCAGTAGAGCCTCCTCATGAAAAGATACACCAATTGGCGAAGAGTGCTGTCGAGGCCCACCGTGCCGGCGACAGGGCGAGAGCCGAGCAGCTCTATCAGGAAATGGAACCGGTATCGAGGCGGATAATAGACATGATTGATTCGATCAAGAATACTTGCTCAGAAGGAGTAGTCAGATAAAAAAGGGCCATTACACCCGATTCATTACAGTTCCGGAGAGAAATTGAATCCAGTCATAGAGTTTTTCAAATGGATGGAACAAGCCTCTTTACGTTTAATCGAAAGGATACCGGTATTGCGGGTTATTGTGAAGAACCAGTACAAGTTGAAATCCTTTGTTTGCGTATCGACTCTCATAGTCTCCTTTGCGAGCTTTAATCTCGCTTTTCTCATCGCCTTCTCCCTTTATCAGGGGAATGTCGAGCAGCGGGCCCGCGATGTATCACAGGCTATTTCACAGAAGACATTCGCAACGCTCTTTCAACTCATGGAGAAAGGCTGGACCAAAAGGGAGCTGGAGGAACACCTGTCCTCTGTTGATAAGACACAGGGGAACCAGGTATACCGGGTAAAACTTTATAGAAACAATATGCGTGAACGAGACGAGAAGGTCAAGAGCGTTCTCATGGGCAACGGCATTGTGAACTCAAAATCCGGTTTCCTGTTGACCGACATATATCCTGTAGTTGCGAATAAAAACTGTTTGAAGTGCCATGTGCATGAGCATGAAGGGAGCATATTGGGCGCAGTGCGCGTTCAGCAGGACATAGGCCCTGATGTCACCGGAATAAAAAATAAATTTACTCTCTTCTTTATTCTCTTCTCTCCCCTCCCTTTTATTATTGCAGGTCTTGTTGCCCATTTCGTGAACGCAAGGATCAACAACTCTACAGAGTCGTTCCACAAGAAAATACAGGAGGTAAGCAGTGTCAGGGACCTGACCGGGCTTGCACTGGAAAACACCAACCTCGGTTTTGTCGAATTCAACAGAATTTTTCTTGAACTCGCCGGCTTCGCCAAAAGGATAAAGGACGTTGCCGTGGACAGGAGGATACTGGAATTCGAACTTCAGCTGCTGGAGAAATTCATCATTACTTCGGAAGTAGTGAAGGACTGGAAACAACATGTGCTGCACTTGCTGCTCGAAATCAACAAAGGCATTGAGGTCTATACCATATTCTCGGTCTTCCAGGTAGACGAGTCGGCATACGATCTTGATATATTCTGGACATGTAACCCCTCAGAGGAAACAATGAGAAATGTTGAAGCAGCCATTGGAAGAAAAATCGTCAGTGAGAATGAATGTCTCGGCAACATAGCCGGGCTGAAGATCAATCACTCTATTGTCGACATCTCCAGGGACCTGCCCGACCTCAACGAAGCGAACATGGAACTCCAAACCAAGTCTATTCTGCTACATAGCCCTAAAGTCGGTGGTGTGGTAGGGATCGGGGTCCACCTGGAGACCGCGAGGGATGCCATTCGTTTGCTCGTTATTGACGGCATCCTCACAACTCTCCTGAATGTTATCGGATCGGTCAAGGCCATCTACAAATACACGACGGACCTTGAATATTACGCAACGAGGGACCCGCTGACCAATCTCTATAATCAGAGGCTTTTCTGGGAACTGTTAGGGTATGAGATCGGGAGGGCGCAGCGGCACGGCTACAAGTTCTCCCTGCTCGTTATAGACCTCGATAACTTCAAGGACGTTAACGACACGTTCGGGCATATTTTCGGCGACCGTGTCCTTATTGAATTTGCGGACAGGATACACGGGGCTTTGCGCCAGGGCGACATACTGGCGAGATACGGGGGGGATGAATTCGTTGTCGTCCTTCCTGACGCCGACGACGAACAGGCGTTTTTTGTAGCAAAAAGAATCAGGGAGAGTACGGAGAACCTCGCTATCACCTGGCACGACGGCACCAGGGTCAAGAGCACCGTTTCCATCGGCCTTGCCGTGTATCCGGTCCATGCACAGAATTCAAAAGACCTCTTCCTTTTTGCAGATAACATGATGTACAAGGCCAAAAGTGAAGGCAAGAACAGGACCATCATCCCTACAGAAGAGGACTTTATGGGTTTGTTCAGGGAAGCTGGAGAGAAAACCAAGATTGTTATGAACGCTATAGAAGAGAAGAGCATTATCCCCTATTTCCAGCCGATCATCAATATAAAAACGGGTGAAATAGATTGTTACGAGGTTTTAAGCAGGATCAGTACCGACAAGGGTATCCTGTGCGCCGGAGAATTCATAGAGGCTGTCGAGAGACTTGGCGCCATAAGCAAACATGACCATATCCTTATGGAAAAGGTTTTCCGGAAGGTAAAAGATGAGGGGTATCAAGGTAATTTGTTCATGAACCTGTCGCCGAAGTCATTGATCATGCAAGAATTCATTCCAACTGTTCTGGATATGGCAAAGACATACGGAATAGACCACAGCTCCGTTGTCTTCGAGATAACGGAAAGAGAAACGGTCAAGAACATGTCGCTGCTCGAAAAGTTTGTACATGACCTCAAATCTGAGGGATTCAAGTTCGCAATCGATGATTTCGGCTCCGGGTTTTCATCGTTTCATTACCTTACGCGGTTCCCCGTAGACTATGTGAAGATAGAGGGCGAGTTCATACGGAACATGACGACTAACGTAAAAAGTATGGCGCTGGTCAAGACCATGTCGGTACTGGCCAGGGAGTTAAATATAAGTTCGGTCGCCGAATATGTGGAGGATGCCGCTATACTGGAAGCCATACAAGCCATGGGAATCGATTATGGGCAAGGCTACCACATCGGCAGACCTGCAGTTACATTAGGGGAATCTGTTTGTAGCATTTAAGAACGAAGATGGAAAATAAAGAAATACTCAGGAAAGTCTCTCCATCGGATATGCGGTTTATCATTGAGGGCTTTTTGCCCTCTGATTGTTACGATACTGCCGTTTATATCAAAGTCTATGAGCTTTATGTTTTGGAAAATATGTCCACAGCCAATATCGCCAGGCACTTCAAGGTAACGAGGAACGCAATATTACAAAAAATACAACGGCTGGCGTTTCTTGTCCTTAGAGAACCTGTCCTGGTAGGACGTCTGCCTGCTGATATAGATATTTTGAGCGTGCCTGTTGAAAGATTATTCATGTGTGCAAGGACCTATAACTGCCTTAAGGCAGCCAACATGAATACTGTTGGAGATATGCTGAAGTATAGGGAAAACAGGCTGCTCAGATTTAGAAATCTCGGCAGGAAAACCCTCAACGAAATCAAGACAGTCCTGCAGTCCTACGGAATCTCGCATCACGCTTTGTAAACGCAACGGTTCTCTTGTCATGTTTATTTGCTCCGTTATAAGTATAATTTAATTGTATTATATTTGAGATAACGTATGGAGAATAAAATGGATAGCTTTCAGAAATTGCTCGGCATCATGGCGGCGCTCCGCGCTGAGAACGGCTGCCCCTGGGACAGGGAGCAGACGAGGGAGTCTATTACGCCCTATCTCGTGGAAGAGACCTATGAGGTCCTCGAAGCCATCGAGGAAAATTCTCCCCATAAAATAAAAGAAGAACTCGGCGATCTGCTTTTCCAGATAGTTTTTCACTGCCAGTTGGCAAAAGAGCGTGGTGAATTCAGCATAGAGGACGTGATCGATGCCATCAGTAATAAAATGATCGGCAGGCATCCGCATGTTTTCGGCAATGCGAACTATGAAACATCGGAGCAGGTGCTCAAACAATGGGAGGAAAGGAAGAAGGAGGAGGGTAAGAACAGGGAATCAATCCTCGAAGGCGTCCCGAAAGAACTCCCCTCGCTTCTCAAGGCGCACAGGATACAGTCCAGGGCGGCGCGTGTCGGATTTGACTGGAACCGGATTTCGGATGTCATGGCAAAACTGGATGAAGAGTTGTCCGAATTCAGGGAGGCCCTTGATCAAAAAGACCAGGCAGGGATTGAAGACGAACTCGGTGATGTGTTCTTCGTTCTTGTTAACATCTCCCGTTTTGTCGGCGTCAATCCCGAGGATGCGCTCAGGAAGACGATCAGCAAATTCATATCCCGTTTCCGATATATAGAAATGAAGGCTGCGAGTGCCGGACGGAAGCTTTCAGACATGACCCTCGAAGAGATGGATGCACTATGGGATGAGGCAAAAGGGCACTAAAATCCCCCCTGGTCCCAGCGGGTTTAGGGGGGGATTATTTTCTTTTGACTTTTGCAATATATACATGGTATAAATTTCGTATTGCGAAACTTTGTCTCGTAATTAAGCGATCCCGGAAGCAGGGAAAAAGGAGGATGTTGCAGTTATGGCTTTAGAAGGGAAGGTCAAGTGGTTCAACGAGTCTAAGGGTTTTGGTTTTATCCAGCAGGACAACGGAGGAGATGTCTTTGTTCATTTTTCGTCGATAAAGAGCGAAGGCTTCAAGACATTAGCCGAAGGTCAAAGAGTGCAATTCGATATCGAAGAGGGAGACCGCGGGCCAAAGGCCGTAAACGTCATAAAAATCTAAGAATCAGGGGCTTGGCGAAGGCCCTTTCCCACTGCTTTCCTGTTTGCCAATCCTTGCTGCACAGCAGCCGATTGTGCCATATACGGTCTATTGTATCTTAATTCCTAATTCGTAATTATTATGACGATGCGCTTACCTGAATGGATTAAAACAACGACTGGTGGACAGCACCATACAAAGAACCTTTTAAGGAGTCACCGCCTCTCAACTGTTTGTGAGGAGGCCAGGTGTCCTAATCAGGGGGTCTGCTTTTTAAAACCTGCCGCGGCATTTTTGATAATGGGGGATTTCTGTACAAGGAGTTGTGCTTTTTGCGCTGTCAGGCCGGGCGTACCGGCAGTGCCGGATGCTGGTGAACCGGAACGGATA
>JBEKJD010000155.1:0-7638 GCA_050011415.1 Dissulfurispiraceae bacterium
CACAGAATAGGGAGGAATTGGTCTATAACAGAATGGAGCTGAAATGTCTGCGCAGCTTTCTGGTGAGCTTGCCAGACAGAGCGAAAATTCAAAAACTTTCGACCTTGGTGCTTCAGCAGCATTTTTTGTTATGGATAATGCCAAGCATGAAGCTGTTGCTCAGCATATGGGCAAGGAGCAGGCTGCTGGTTATGTAACAGGTCAGATGCACAAGTTCCAGCATGCTTATCTGTATGAGGCGCTGGGAACAAAACCTGTTACCGGTGGTATTCCCCACAGTCCGGCTCCGACCACAGTAGCAATGGATGGAAAACATGAGGTGAAGCAGGGGACAGCGCCTTATCCATGGGCTTCTTCTGCTGAGAAGGCTGATCGTTTGGAACGGGTTAAGTCTGATTTCCGTAGAGCTTTGGGTAGTGATTAATTGGTAATTATTTAGGGCTCTTGGTTTCGTTTATACATGGCATGTGATGTAGCTGTTATATCGAAATATCCTCGTGACAAGTCGCCCTGGTCTCTTTTTACTTCAGGTGTTTCAATCTGACTTGAGTGAACATTGTAAACACCCTTTCGTGTCCATAAGAGCTTGATGGTTACTATTGCTATTATTATTGCTGTTGCTATCCACATCTCGTTATCTCCTTTCTGTAGTTCATCTATTTATAATATACACTTATTTTTATAATTATTGTCAATGTAAGGAACATCTGGTTGCTGATGTCTCTTACATTGTTAATGCAAAATAAAAGCTACCATTACGAGCAGAGCAATAATCAGCATTGCACCCATGAATTTAAGTGCTTTCACCATTGTTATTCCGATTTGTTCGAACCAGTCTGGTTCTTCGCTGCCTAGTCTCTGGTTGTTGTTTTTTTGATACAGCCTATTATTTATATCTTTCTGGGCTCCGTTAACTCTCAGCCATTCGTCTGTTGGTTCCACATCAATCATGCCCTTATGCACTTCAATCCCAAAACTCATTGACGCTATCCGCATGTTTCTGTCTGTCGCAACAAGGACAACCTTTCCGTCATGTTTGCGGTCGAGCAACAACGCTGTCCCTACAATTTTGTTATCTGCAACGCTATCCAGCATCTCAACTTTTTCATAGCCATGGCATATCTCTGCTTTGTTGTTCATCACAGCTGTTTCAATTGCTTGTGATGCCCTACGAGCCGCATTGGCTCTGCCGTTGTCCTGATTGTTTTTCAGTCCATCGAGCTGCCGGATAACTACCGCCGGGATGATGACACGCCCTTGCAAATTGTTAATGATTAATGCGTCCTCAACCAGAGCTGAGGTGTCCAGTACATAGATTGTTGATGTTGCTGTGGTGTTCATGGCCTTACTCTCTCTTCCGCCTCCGGATTCGAGTTACTGTTCTGCCTCCCTTGGCAGAATGCCTTTCCTTAAACCGAAATTCTAAAAAGAATTTGCAGTAGAAAGACTTAAAAACAAACCTTGTATCTCAAGTGGATGGATGTTGTTTGTTTTCTCCGGATCGTTCAGATATCCACATCTGCTGCTTTTTGTAGTGTTTTCAAAATTCAGTCCCCTCTGACCAGCCAAGCGGCCATTATAGGATCTGTAAGCCTGATTTTCCCGTCTTCATCTTTTTCTATCAAATCCCGCGATTGCAGTGCATCAGTTGCCCTTTGTGCGCCGCCGACAGAAAGGTCATGTTGGTCGAGATATTCTTTATTATAGAGTGATTTTGTCGGCTGCTGGGCTATTGCTTTAAGAAGCGCTCTCTGTCCCAAGGCCAGTCCGCTCCAAATCCCTTCAAAATCTACAGCTTCTGTTTTGACCAGGATATTGTATGCTCTTTGAATAATATCGTTAGTGCATTCTTTTTCCGTAAGGTCCCACACTTGATATGCGAGTTTCTGTACATAATATGGATAGCCTCTTACAAGGGTATAGATAGTCACGGCAAACTCTTTCGCGCATTTTTTCCCAGTACCAGTAAATTTCTGCGAGATGAATGGGACAAATTCATCGATAGTTATTTCTTTCAGGCTATAGCGGAATGCGCTTTTGTAGAAAGGCCTGCTTTTATCTGTAAACATATCAAGTAGTATGCTACGCCGGCTACCCACGAAAAAGTAGGCAATGTCCTTTTGCCGCTGTATATGTTCTCTGATAATGCCTTCTATTTTCTTTGATTCCGGCAGGTTAACGATCTCCTGAAACTCATCCAGCACTATACACACTTTCTCTTTTTTCTGTTTTGCGAATGCCTGTATCCCGTCAAGGACATCAGCAAGTAGCATGTCCGGGTTCGCACTTTTATCGAATTTGGCCGATATATTGAAACCTTCCGGTGTCATTTCTATTGATGGAATGAATCTGGTAAAAACGTCTTTAAGTTTACCAAAGAGGCTCCGCTGGTCGACGCCCTTCCCAGCTCCCCTTAAAACTGCCGTTGCGAACTTTCCTATCATTTCACTTTCAGACGTTATGGAGAAGAAATCGGCATAGGCGTTCAGGAAACCTTCTTTGGCAAGATGTTTTTGTACCTGATACATGAGAGACGACTTGCCGTAGCGTCTGGGGGAGTAGACAACAACTTTTTGTGCGTTTCTTGCGTATTTCAGGAGATCTTCCTTCTCAGTGACGCGGTTGCAGAAGTCGTCCCTTTCTTGCGCTACTCCTATATTGAATGGATTCCTCATTAGTTCGCCTCCTTAATATGATATCCTAATTGCATTATTCACATTGCATTATGCAATTAGGATATCATATTTTGCCGTTGTTGAAAAGGGCAAAAATTGTTTTTTGTTACATGGTTATGGTAAAAGTTCTTCTATGGTGGCTGACAGGTCGAATCTGAGGTTGAAGGCTGAAAAACATTTTTATCAATGGTTGAACAAAATTGGTATTAAGTATTTTTACATTAATCAGCAACCCAACAAAGAGTCTACCCTAATTAAGGAATCAGGAGGTAAGCGCCCGGACTTCCTTCTTTTCTATGATGGCAGGCAAGTATTGGTCGACGTTAAATGCCTTGATTATGTGAGCGATGGTAAAGACGTCTGGTTCTGTATTCTTAAAACAGAGATTAAGCGACTTGTTGAGACAGAGAAGATAACTTCTATCCCGGTCTGGCTTGCAATCTCTGCTTATGAGACCTGGTGCCCGAGGCAGCCCGAGTGGTATTTCATTTTGGCCCGGAATCTCTATGACATGCGGGGCAGCGATACTTTGTGCACGCCCAAATATCGCAGTATTTCAATAGGTGATTGTCTGACAGTAAAAACGAAGACCGGCATAGCGCGTATCTTTACCTGATAACTTTAAATGGTTAACTTTTTAGATTTGCCATTATATCTGGCGTGCCAATGTTTTCATTCGGCTCATTATTCCCATATGTTACGATACACGTGTCGAAATTGTACGTTCCTATTCTTTCGCTGTTCCAGAGGCTGTCGAAATTGTCTGAGAATGGGTCAAAGAATCCCGCCTTGTCAGACAATTTCATAAAGGCATAGCAAGGGGCGTATTTTACGTGCGTATTTGTCGGGTATCTCTGTACCCATAGGCAACGGTCCAATATGATAAATTTCCAGGTTGGATACCGTTTGTAAAATTTCAATGTTACCCTATGGCACCCGTCCCCCTTGTCGCGTATGCTTTTAAGTTTCAGGATACTCTTATAGATTTCTGCCCTATATTCTCCCGGTCGCCCTCCTATATCCCCAGCTCGTTGTTCAATTATATCGCTCAGAGGGTTAAGCAAAATAATCTCTATCTGGTTGCAGTTTTCTATAGCCGCTCGTAGCGGGGAATCATCGTTCCCAAACGTATCCCAACCTGTCGCACCGAGAATCCTTATCATGGAAGCATCACTCCCCCGGTCTATCAGAAAATCCTTTGCGTCCGTCAAGCTATTTGTTGTCTTATTCAGGCTGTAGTAGAATAGTCCTGCTTTTTTTGCTGCCCTAACCAGCTTGATGTGCCCGACATAAGTGATTGCAAATGTATATGCTGACAGTAAAATTGTACCCAGGATCATTTCTGAGTAGATTTTATGATTTGTTACAAATCCAGCCATGTCCCGGATGGCTATTTCAAGTGTGATTATTTGCTCCAGTATTATTGTGACTATCAGTAGTATTGTGATATGGAATATCATGTTATATGGATACTCGTGCTGTTTCTTCCCGCACTTTTTTGCAAGTCGTAGAAATTCGTTGCTGGCCTTGACACATCTTGTTTTAATCTTTCCTATGCTTATCGCCCATATGTGGTCCATCTTTTCTGCTATCGAAAAGGTGCGCAAATGTGATCATCACTGAACAACACCGCTGCCTTTTCTTTCTGCCCCGAGGCCCCTTGATGGCCAGCCTCACAGCTGACAGACGTGACTTTCCCGCCGGAGGACATCAAAGACCTGTCGAACGCGCAATCCGTTACCGGACTGCTCGCGGCGGGTAGCGCAGTTGCGGTTGCGAGCCGTTGTAAATTTTGGGACGCGTTGTCATCCCTGTCATGCAGAGTTTCGCTGCAGGGGCACGTCCATTCCCTGACAGCGGCAATGCTTTATCCATTATGCCCTAGGATAAAACTTGTTGACCTTGTCTTTGAATTTCAATCTGAAGCTGAACAACAAAACATGGGCTATTCTGAATGGAGTAGGAGAAACGATATTGATAAATTTAAAAAATGTTTAATTGATACGCCATTCGTTACTGTAGAGCAGATAACATCTTTTGGCAAGCCCGGGGATAGCATCATTAAGGTGCTGGAAAACCTCAAAGATTACGACAAACAGTATGTAGTCAAGCGTATACTTGCCCTGCGTGGGTATACTACTCTAGATTTGGGTCACTAACAAACGCAATAAAGCTTGCCGGGCTGAAGCCTAACAGGATAACACGACAGGAAGCTGTAGAAAAATCTGCTTACGGACGAGAAGCGAATTCCTAAATGATTTGTTCAGAGTTTGTTCAGAGTAAAAAAGGCTTTTTTGTTGAGAAAAGCCTTTGAAATATAAGGTAATTAATGGTGGAGGCGGCGGGAATCGAACCCGCGTCCGAAAGCACTACTCTCAAGCTTCTACATGCGTATCCTGACTATTGATTTTCGGGTATCAGCTTGCCATCAGGCAGGCCTCCTGATATCCTATCCCTTTAATCTTTCGCCGGAATTAAAGGATTCATCCGGCGGCAACCTGCTGAATGACGCTCTTTTCAGCGCACAGGCATCACTGAAAGAGCGTGCTGCTATTGGTTAAGCAGCAAGTGCCAGTTCGTTGTTGGCTTTTGTGTTTGTTCCACCTTTTTACGTGGTGATGGAGCCACGGCATGCCACTTGAGCCTCATAACCCCCGTCGAGTCCTATCGCCCCCTTTTTATTATTATAGCATAAAATCCGAAACGGAGAATCGGAGAATCGGGGAAAAGGCTAACAATTTCAAGTTCGTTGATTCTTTTTTTCTCCGATTCTCCGGCTCACCGATTCTGTCTTTATTTGCTCTTCATGGCCCGCTCAATATCTCTTTTTGCCTCCCGCTCCTTAATGGTCTCTCTTTTCTCGTATTCCCTTTTGCCTTTTCCCAGTCCTACTTCCACCTTTGCGAAAGGTCCCTTAAAGTAGATTTTGAGGGGTATTAGTGTATAACTTTTCTGCCGAGCCTTGTCTTTCAGCCGTTCTATTTCCTTGCGGTGCAGGAGGAGCTTTCTTGTCCTGAGGGGCTCATGGTTCATGATATTGCCGTGAGTATAGGGGCTGATGTGGCAATTAAAGAGATATACTTCTGTATCTTTTATGAGTACATAGCTGTCTTTCAGGTTGGCCCTGCCGGCTCTCAATGATTTGACCTCTGTGCCCAGGAGTTGTATGCCGGCCTCGAATGTATCTTCAATGCTGTAATCATGGTACGCTTTCTTGTTCTGAGACACAGTCTTCATAATGGTATGATAACAGAAGACAGAAGTCTTCTGTAAAAGGAGCTTTAATAAAGTGAGTGAAATCATCTATAATTCATGGCATAGAATAATCCTTTCCTGCACCTCTTTAGTAAAGGGGGGACGTGGGGATTTGCGGAGGGTATTATGAAAAGGCTTTTTTGGGTGGCCATTGCTCTTATTATGGCTGTCTTTGTTGTCTCATGCGGGAAAGCGGTGGTTAAGAAAGTGTCGGAAGATTCAAGAACAGCAACAGAGATTTTTTCTATTGCTGACGCTATAAAGGAAGCATACATTAATAAAGATGTATTAGGTCTTGAAAAAAATACGACTACGGACGGCTTCAAGGCCATCAAGAGCGTGGTAAAAGCTTTTGATTCCGCAGAATTGACTTTTAATCCTGTTCTGATTGAGATAGAAGAAGGTAACGTCACCCTGAATGTCTCCTGGAAGGGGGCCTGGAAGAAGGGCGCAAATACAACAGAAGCTCAGGGGATGGCGGTTTTTGTCTTTAAGGGCATGCCCTTAAAGTTAGATGCTGTGTTGAGGGCAAATCCCTTCAAATATCCGGAATAAAGGCTGAAACGGGGAATCGGAGAGACGGTGAGCCGGTGCAACGAATAAAGTCAGAACCGACGAGTCGCCAACTGTGGAGTGAAATAAATTATTCTTTGGCCGTTTCCCCGAGTCTCCGTTTCGCCGTTTCCCCGTTTCAGCTTTTTAATTCATTCCCACCCATGAGATACATTTTATGTCGAGATCACTCGGTGAGCAGTTAATCAGCAGCTTGCAGTTGTATATAATGCCGCTGCATGCAAGAATGCCGTAATTGTCGAACATTCTTATTGCCAGCTTTTCATAAGGGGTAAGATCTCCAGGTTCCATGTCGGCCTCCCTTCAGCTCTTTTATCGTCCGGCAAGGCAGATTCTTTAGCAAGGATCAAAGTTCCACTTCTCTTTATTGGTCCGTATTTTAATCCCCTCTTTAAGCCTCTGCATGAATTCAGTCCTGGGGATTTCACGTGCTCCGAAGTTAATAAGATGCCCGGTCGTCACCTGGCAATCGACAAGCGTAAAATTCCATTTGATGAGTTGGCGCACAAGAGTCACAAAAGCTGCTTTGGAGGCATTGCTTCTTTTTGCGAACATTGATTCTCCGAAGAATGTGCCGCCTAATGCAACACCGTATAGCCCTCCGGCCAATTCGCCGTTATACCAGCTTTCAACAGAATGGGCAAAACCTGAGCGGTGCAGTTGTATGTAGGCATCCGCCATTTCCGATGTAATCCATGTTCCTTCATCCTTTTCTCTCCGGACAGACGCACAGTTTTTTATAACTTCCGGAAAAGCGGTATCCAATGTTATTTCATAAACTTTCTTATTGAGCGCCTGCTTCAGGCTTCTGGACACTTTTAATTCCTGAGGGAATAAAACAAGACGCGGGTCAGGCGACCACCACAAAATAGGATAATCCTCTGCATACCATGGGAAAATTCCCATTGAGTAGGCGAGCAAAAGACGCTCCTCGCTCAGGTCTCCTCCGACGCAGAGCAGGCCGTCTCTTTCAGCGAGTTCGGGAGGAGGAAAAATCAAATCATCTGTCAGTTCAAATACAGGCATCAGGAGTTACCCATTTTTTTGGGTTCTTTGCTCGTCATTCCCGCGTAGGCTGGAATCCAGTGTTTTTACTAAGTGAGCTATATAATCCATCCCACTATAGACAAAATAT
>JBEKJD010000156.1:0-7580 GCA_050011415.1 Dissulfurispiraceae bacterium
CACTCGTCTGGTGGATCATATCCGAATGGACCAGGAAAAGAACGGGAGCGCTCTATGAAACTGCGCAGGTCCCGGCAGTACAGGCATGGGCGGATAGAAATTATACCCATGATCGATGTGATGTTCTTCCTTCTGGCAACGTTCATGCTCGCTTCGCTTTCTTTGCAGAACCTCCATTCCCTGCCTGTCAATTTGCCCCAGGGCAAAGCAGCGCCAATTCAGGCTAAAACTCCGATCACCCTGACCATCACGAAGGGAAGCGCAATTCTGATAGACAGCACGCCGGTTACTCTCGACAATCTGGCAGGGACATTAAAACCCCTGCTGAAGGGTCCGAATGATCAGGTCATTGTTGCTGCGGACAGCGCGGCGCCGGAGGGAGTGGTAGTGCAGGCCATGCTGAGGGCCCGCAGTGCAGGAGCAGAACATTTTCTGATTGCTGTTAAGTACCGTGAAGAACAATGAATAGAGACCTTTCATTGCCCCGGAATGCCGATATTGACAACCCCTGGCGCCGCCTTCCCTGGACGCTGCCGACAGCACTGCTGATTTGGGCAGTGGCGTTAGTGGGGTTCGCGTATTTTATGGAAAATCCCACCCATCCTCAGTCGGAGATGCTTCCCATCGAGGCCCAGTTGATTGAGCAGCCTGTTCCGGCTGCGACGCAGAAACGACCTGCTGCCGTGCAACGGCCCAAACCGATGCCTCCTGTCAAGCCAAAGCAATCTGCTGTGAGTCCCCGCACAGAGCAGAATCCGGCGGAAGTGAAAACTAACACCGCTGTGGCGTTGCCTGCCGCCGCAGCGCCCGCTGGCGCACAGGCCACGGCCACAGGAAACATATCCGCGAATAGCACCGCCCAGGCCGGGCCATATGTCGGAAAGGGCCCGTCTCACGGCGACATGTACGCGACCAGCGGGGCCCGCGCCATTGTACGGCCAATGCCTCAAATTCCTGATGACCTGCGGGAGGGAGCGTTCAATTTCACTGCGCTGGCCCGCTTCCATATTGCCGCCGATGGGAGCGTAAAGGTGGAACTCGCCAGGCCGACTCCGAATCCGCGCCTTAACAGGATATTGCTGGATAGCCTCATGAAGTGGCGGTTTATACCGGCGATAAAGAACGGTAAACCAGTGGCCTCGACAGAAGAGATCAAAGTCAATATAGATGTCAAATGAATTCACTGCAATTCAGACAGCAGATAAGTCTCTTACGCTCAGACCCAACATTAGGTGCCTTAAGCAGCTGCGTCCGTGTTGCATCACGCAAAAAAGTATTCGATAAATCTATAATAAGCTTACGTCATTCCCGCAGTCTTTTAGCGGGAATCCAGAAAAAAACACATGAAGAGCTTTTATGTTTATATTCTCTGCAGCAAGCGTAACGGCACTTTGTATACAGGTGTTACTTCAGACTTAATCAAACGCATTCACGAGCATAAGAATAACCTTGCAGATGGTTTTACAAAAAAATATACCGTGCATCGCCTTGTTTGGTATGAGCTTCATGAAAGTGCTGATTCAGCTATTACCAGGGAGAAACAGATAAAGGGATGGCGTCGTGAATGGAAAATGCACCTTATTGAGAAAGATAATCCAAAGTGGGATGATTTGTATGAAGGACTATAGGCATTCGTCTGAAAAAACCTGGATTCCCGCTAAAGGACTGCGGGAATGACGTAGTTGGTGTTGCGAAGTGAAATTATTTCAAATACATTCTTAAATGATGCAACGATTCAGTTTCGAATACTTTTCTGATGATGCAATTCGGCGTCTTGACAAATAATTCGGATATTCCTCATACTGTCGCCGTATGAAATTGAAAAGCTTATTGGTGCTTGTTATTCTGATAGTGTCCATTGCCGCACCGTTTAAACTTCACATATCGACAAGCCAAAACGCTGGAATGGCTTTCATCTTTACTCTTGATGTTTGTCATGCAGGGGATGCGTCTCTTTCCGCTCATACGGATTCCCCTTCCCTGTACGAATGCCCTTGTAAGCTACCCTTGCCTCAATTTAATGGGTTTTACGAAAAGTGCGAACCTTCCATGGTTCCTTCCTCAATGTCCTTTCAGATAGAGCGTCCTCCAAAAGTCTAATCTTTAAATTCCGAATTATTTGAGTCAGTATTGCGCTGCTTTCCCGTAAGAAAGTTTTGTGCATATTTTCCCCATTTAACTCGACTCCGCTTCGGAATATCTTAATGTAACCCATGCGGATGCTCTGAAGCGGAGTCACCTTTTTCCCAAAAAGGTATTTACTAACAATATTAATGTGGCAGATTATCTTCGGTTAAGGAGAAGATTCGTAATGAAAAATAATCTTATGAAAAAAATCGCAATTTTCCTGGTAATATGTCTGCTGTTTACCTGCGCGTACGTTGGCGCGACGAACGCGGGAGAGAATCCCAAGACTTGTCCTGTATGCAAGATGGACTTGGCCGATGCCCCCAAGAGCCGTATGATTGTCGTCTTTACTGATGGAACCACTGTTGAGGTCTGCAGTCTGCACTGTGCAGTTTGGGAGATGGACCAAAACAAAGACAAGCAGGTCAAATCGATCATGGCTGCCGATTACGCAACAGAAGAGATGATAGATGCAAGGACTGCAACATGGGTAGTCGGCGGTGATGAGATTAGTGTCATGAACGATGTGCCGAAGTGGGCCTTTGCCAAGGAAGAGGATGCTCAGAAGTTTGTGAAGGAACACGGCGGCAAAGTGGCTACCTTCGACGAAGCAATGAAGGCTGCCGCCGAAGAAGTAGCTCTGGAGGGCGGGCATCTTGTTCACCGTCACCCGGGAGGCCAGATGGTGTATAATCCGGCTTTTGGCGACGATATATACCATACTCACCCCGCCGGCATGTGGATGTTCACTTACAAAAACATGTATGAGAACATGCGAGGACTGCTCGCCGGTACCAACACCGTCGACACACACAGCGTAGGCTGGATGAGCAACAAGCCTTATGATTATATGATGATACCCACCTCTATGGACATGCACATGAACATGTTTATGGCGATGTACGGGGTCACTGACAACCTGACACTGATGGGCATGGCAAACTATGAGTATAACGAAATGCAGATGGTAATGAACATGGGTATGGGCAAGCCTTACATGACACAATCCACCATGAAAACAGAGGGATCAGGTGACACGGAGCTGCGGGGGCTGTACAAGATCAATAAATATTTGGTCGGCAGTCTCGGTCTCAGCATTCCCACCGGCAGCATCAAACAGACGGATATGATGATGGGCAAAGCAGAGCGGGCGCCCTATGACATGCAACTTGGTTCCGGCACATGGGACCTCAAGCCTGCGCTGACATACAACGCCCTCAGCTCCGACTACAAATGGAACTGGGGCGGACAAGCCATGTATACATATCATACAGGCACAAACAGTGCTGGTTACAGCCTCGGGGACGAGTTCAAGGCTACCAGTTGGCTGCAGCGCGCCTTCGGCCCTGCCACAACATGGGTGCGCCTTGCCTATAGCGATACGGGAAGGATCAGCGGACAGGACCCACAAATCCAGTTGAGCCAGAATTGGGCGCCGGCGCCTGATGGCGATCCCCGCAATTACGGGGGTCAGCGACTCGACGGTTTGATAGGAGTGAATATCGTGGCAGGCAGACTTACTTTTGGAGTTGAAGGCGGCATCCCGCTCTATCAAAACCTGAACGGCCTGCAGTTAAAGACCAAATTTGTTATCAATAGCGGTATTCAGGTAATGTTTTAAGTTTACGTGGTTTGACAAGCTCACCATGAAAGGGTGGATGACAGATTAAGATATACGTTCCTTAACTTATGACCTTATTAGTAGATACTGTGATTAGCCACGAGGTCGCGTGCTGAGAGACCTTGTGGCTTTCACAGTTCAGCGTTAAGGTCTACTTGAGCGCTTTCACGACCGCTTCAGTAACATCCTCGAATCTCAATATCGTTCCCTTGTGGTCATACCTGAATGCCTCAGCGTCTTCCTCTGTACGGAGCGGTATCAGTTCCCTGCCCATCGGACCGTGGACATCGCTGCCCATTATGTAATAAGCCTTGCGGCCGTCAATAAATTTAAGGTCGTAGTATTCATGTACATATATGGAATCGATATCATTTATGCTCTTTGAAGGATTGTACTTCTTCATATTCAGATAATACCTGAACATGTCCTTGGCGCCATCGAAGGCAGCATATGTGCCGTCCTTAAAAATTATCTCGGCTATGATATCAGGGTAAATTGTTACGGGCATGCCGCAGACCGGGCATTTGTCATCTTTTGCCGGAGTAACCGGATTTCTTTGACCGGCTGCCGGAGACGCAGCTAAAACAACAAGACAGATAATTGGTAGCAGGCGCCTGAAAAACATAATATACCTTAAGATACATCTTGTTTCAAAAGCAATCATTTTTTCAAACTAAATGCCACCGGCACCTGCACCCACTCATCCACTGGGGAATCCCCATGCTTCGCGGGAGCAAAACGCCAGTTTTTTACTGCCCCGGCAGCAGCCTTGTCCAGGATTTCGTACCCTGAAGAATGGGCCACATCAATTTTGAGTGGAGTTCCAGTGCGGCTCACGAGCACTTTCAACATCACCATTCCTTCCATTCCCACTCGCCTGGCAAATGCAGGGTACTCAGGCTTCGGGTTGTTTAAATAGGCAGCTCCAAACTGGGGAGGAGTTACTGGTCCTTCAGCAGCTTTAACTGAGACTATTGTGTGGTTTTCAAATCCAGCCTGGCCAGTATCTGACATTGTTTTATTGTCAGCCGGCAGGTTTGTTTCTGACAATGACACAGCAGGTGTGGACAAGGCGGGTGACTGGGTCGGGCTGGACGACTGTTTTGATGATTGTTGTACTGGACTGGACTGTTGCCGGGTAGCTTGGCGGACAGGTGTTTTTGGAACAATAATGGGACTGGCCGGCGATGGGAGATTAATCAATTCCACACGTATCGGATTTGGTTGTTTGGCTTGCCATGTTAATTGTCCTATCAGTGTTCCCCATATCAACAGAGACATAAAAAATCCCCAGGGCAGGTAGCGCCACGTATTATCAATAATATATTTATTCGCCATGCGCTCCTTAAAAATTATAAATAAGGCTCAGGCGACCATTGATCGGCTCAGCCGCGTGAAAGTGAATATCATTTGTCCCGGATCCTCCGTAAGGAATAGCCGTAGACAAAGGTTCAGTCGAAAGCCTGGACGCATAATAATACGCAATATCGTTTGCTTTGGCATTAAGCAGGTTGAAACCCTGCAGCACAACCCTTAGATTTTTCGTGAATTTATATCCAGCCTCCGCCTCCAACAGGGCCGAAGGCTTTGCTGTGATGCTATCGTCCTGAACAAGCGGATACCGCCCTTCGTAACGCAACCGCAAGGCGCCGAAATACGGACCCAAATCATGTACCGATGCACCGATGGAAGCGATACCTGCAGGAGCGTTTTGTATATATTTCCCTATGAAAGGAGGATTGCTTGTGTCGTCAATAGTAGTGCGTGCCCTGGTATATGCAATATCCGCGTCTATTGTAAGCCAGGGTGTCGGCTTATAATAATTGGACAATTCAACACCTCTCAGCCTGCTCGGTGGGCCGGGCGATGTCTCACCTCTGTCTCCGTCCCACTCAAGTTGCGAATCGAAATCCAACTGAAATAATGACAGCTCAGTCTGAAGCCCCGGGATAAGAGTAGTACGTGCACCGACTTCGTATCCTTTTGAGCGGATAAGCGGCTTTACCGGTGAATTAGGAAGTGCGCCGGGGATGCCCGCGTCAGCTATGGGAACACCATTCTGAATAGTGCTGCGGGCGTCGTTGCTGTGAAAACCCTCGCCCACATTTATAAAGTACTCTGTCTTGGCCCATGGTCCGAATATCAGGCTTAATTTGGGACTTGCCATGCTGTCGGAGGTCTTGCCGGAATTCCCGACTCCGGAGTTGTCGTTTATCTGTATATAGTCGCCGCGAATGCCGGCCTCGGTGCGGAATTTCTCAAACCAATGGATAGTGTTCTGAAAATAAGCTGCCTGAGACCTTTCGATCACGTGGTCCTCAAGCCAGGTCTGAAGTACCTGTCGGTCTTCGGTGTGGTTCAGCCCAAGAAAAATATTGTCATTCTGCAGTTGCGCGCCGACGGTATTTTCCATATCGAATCCGCCCAACTTGCCGAGCCATGTATGGCTGGCATTGAGTGCGCTCGTTATTCTACGGTCCCATTGGTTGAATTGGTCGCCATGTACAGGATCGTACAGGAAATAGGTAAAGTCCGAAAATAATTCCATATGCTTGTCGATAATATAGATATTGGCATTGGTAACGGAACTCCCCTCGGTGTGCTGCCAGGCTGCGGAAAGACTGTAGCGGCGGGTCCAGGTAAAGTCACTTGGGTCAAGTGTGCCGAAACAAGATATCAGGCCTTCATCCACGGCGCGTTCGGCAGTCTGGTTGGTAGCGTCTCCCTGGCTTGTATACGCCATTGCGGTGACGTTAAAGTGGTCTTTACCTTCACCCATGCTGTAACGCAACACTCCGTTCCATTTCCGGAAGTCTGCTTTATTGCTCCACGGACCGTCGTTGTGTTCATACTCTATAGCGCCGAGCAAGTTGCCGGTACCCAACTTTATGGAGTCCGCAAAGAACTCGCGCTCGAAGCCGAATGTTCCCACGGTTGTACTTGCAATCCCCTGCTTAAGCGTATCCACATAACTGACATCTATCGCACCAACAGATGAAAAATCCCCGTAATCTGCGTAGTAGGGTCCTTTTCGGTACTGTATGTAACTGATCAGTTCGGGTATCATAAAGTTTGTGTCGGAATATCCCTGGCCGTGCGCATTGGTGCGTTCATTGATATCCATACCGTCAACGGTAATCCTCAGGTCCGTGCCATGATCGAGATTGATACCCCTCAGAAAATATTGATTGGCTTTACCTTCTCCACTATGTTGGGTGACTATCAGCCCTGGAGTCACTTCCAGTAATTCTCCATTACGGTATGCCGGGCGGGATTCAATTTGTTCACTTGTGACCGTCCCCTCATTGGCCGAATCGGTTGTGCCGACGAGGTTTTCGGTGGAGTCAGTAACCTCCACCACATCCAATGTCTGGATGCCTCCCGCAAAGGCCGAACCAGCAAAAACAGCTACGAAAAAAACCAGAAAGACAAACCGCATTTCTGCGGTAAAAGTTCTTGCTCTCAAACGCTGTCTCCTTTTAATGGAATAAAAAAGCCACGAAGGCTTTTAGTGCAGGCTACTGCCTGCTAAAACCTTCGTGGCTTTCATTATTCTTTTTGCCGGTGAGACTGACATCCGGACTTCGTGCCCGGAAACTTTTGCATTGCCCGGTCTTATTCTTTAATTATTGTAAACTTCCCGTCCCTGTCAATCTTGATGCCGGCATAGAGGTATCGGACCTTATAGCCGGCCTCTTTTAGTATATGTGATGTTATTTCAGCCCGTATGCCGCTACTGCAATACACTATAATCTCCTTGTCCTTGGGTATCTCGTTCAGCCTGTCTTTGATTTCCCAGGTAGGCACATTCAAAGCCCCCTTTAGCATGCCC
>JBEKJD010000157.1:0-7532 GCA_050011415.1 Dissulfurispiraceae bacterium
ATAGTTTATCACCAAGTCTTTGATAAATTAAGGAAGTAGTATCGAAAGAGAAACTTCCGCTTTGGACAAATTTGCCGGACGAGTTTAAAATTAGGCAGAGGGAAGAGTGGGGAATAAAACTGGTCCTGACGGCTGGATCTATACAGTATCTAAGGATGACTTTGGAAATAACAACTTACGCTGATGCCATTCATCACGTTAAACGCGGTTTTCTCACTATAGGATTAACCGGCTTCACCGGTTCAGGCTGTTCTACTGCGCGCCGAATCCTGGAGTCGACTACTAAACAGCTACGTTTTATGAGCATATTTTATACGACTAAAAAATAGGTATTCTACTTGTTTGTAAATAAGTTGTTGGGGAAAAGCTGGACATACTACTTTCGGGTAATTGTTTCCAGTACAAAGAATCTGTTATAAATCATCAATGGATTCCACAGAGTGATTTTGGTCGCCTTGTAAAAAGAAGTAGGTGCGATCCGCAACCTACCAAAACACTATTAAGATACGGAGAAAGTTATGCCGCTTAACAGACTGCGCAGGGTTCTTCAGACTCCGATGGCAATAAGAGTAGAGTCATCTCAAACCATTGCGACCGAGGTTATTAATGCGGCTCAAAATCGGCCGCCAGGCTTGAATCCCAAACTCGCGCAGCCATTTGGCAGGATTGCCGATTCTCAGCAGCTTCAAATTCGAGCTATCGATCTTATGAGGAAGATTGGGGAATTGACCACACCAACCACTGTAAACCTCGCTAGGTTGAGCGCGAGCTGGGCAACACGCCGGTATTTTTGGGCTGTAGATGACCCCGTTTTTCCAACACCTCCGTTTCGGCTTAGCCAAGATGCTCGCTCAATGGAGCGACATCAGAAGACCTTACTCTCCGACGAATTTGGAGTTGGATTTGCAGGCCTTTTAGTCGAAAGACTGCTAGGAACTAATCGTTTCGTCGACATGGAGTTTGCTCTAGTCAATCCACAACGTTATTTTGGCGTTCAGCATGTCGGCCCTCGCTGGCCAGATTATCTGTTCTGGGGCCCGAGTACTCCCGTATATATTGTAGAGTGCAAGGGTAGTCAAACCAATTGGAGCGGAGTCATTAATCAATTGCGTCGCGGGATGGAACAGCTTCCTTCGATTATCATCCCGGGCTATCCAACTGAACAAATAGTAGTTGCAACATATCTTGACGATAACAGCACACGCGTCATCTTTCTCGATCCTCCTGTGAATAATGATGACGAGACGCAGAGTCGTAAAGGGGAGAAGCCCTCTGAGAGCACGCCGCTAGAAATAGAACCGAGAAGATGGCAAGTAAGAGATTCTAAAGCGTTTCTCGAAAGACTGAATATCGGAACTAACATTACTCTGCTCCGTTGGGTCGCTCAACATGCTAAAGCGCGCGAACTTGAGTCTCGACTTGAGGTTGATACTAAACAAATATATTGGCCTGATGCCACTCTGGAACCCGTAGAAACTAAAGTCGGCGATTTCCTCGGAGTGTCCATTGCTTTCGCTCCTGAAATCGGGTTGGGTGGTCCAAGCATTTTCCGCGGGCTGCGTCGAGATATTCTGACACATTTGGAGAATGGAGATCTCGAAGAGACCTTGGCTCCAAATAATCTAAGAGTAGACTCAAAAGATCCTCTTATCAGCATTGGCAGTTCTGGAACATGCTTAATGTTGAGAAATCTTGACCTTTGACCTATAATCGCCATCCAATAAAAAACAATGTATTTTCTGTGACTCAACATCATCGTTCTCTACTTCTTACATGATAAAGCATGCCTTCATTTACTTGTTGTTGAAATTTAAATCCTTCTGCTTTACCATTCTTCGTATACCACGTGCCGCTACATCCAATGGCCTTATGGGCAAAGATTTCTTCCTCAGAGTTTTCGATCACTAAAAAAAGTCCCAGGATATAATTAAAATCCTCATCTTCTGTGAGAGTTCTCAGTTTTATAGGTTCGGACCTTTTTTCTCTCGCTGTTAGCAGTGACCTTCATCTCTTAGGTCAATATGAGCAAGTTTTTTCATATTTACTCTCTTTCTTTTTACTTGTCCTTATGTTTCCTTTTTTTCGTAAGACAACGGAATTCGATCCAGCGGGAAAGAACTGATTTTCAGGCCTCGTCCACATAAAGAAATCTCAGCATGAGCTGTGCTTGAGGAATGAGTATCGCTAATTACTTAAGTCGTCCTTTTAATCATTTAGAAGAAAGCCAAGCATTGTGGTCAACAAATAAAACTAATCATTCTGCGTCGGAAATTCCTTCTATTGCATTCTGCAGTAATTTAATCTTTCGGCTAGCCACCAGCGGAAGCTGGCCAAAGGCAGTGCTCATAACGGTTCCATTATCTTTTATAATTTGATCTTTCGTAGTAATGAGCGCCCGCAAAACAGCCGCCTTATCAATATAATTTGATATTTCATGCTCAGATATTGATCCCCCAAAATATAAAAGCCCTTCCAAATTCAATGCTAGTCTTAACACTGCGAGTGATCCCCATTGTTCATGCTCAGATTCGGAGACTGAAAAGTAGACTTTGCCGAGGTAGTATCCAATTTTACTCCAAATTTGCGTCATTGTAATGGGTATGTCAATGTTAAGATCAAATAATTTGATAATCCCCCCCATTGTGAGCAAATCCGCTATTGAAGCTTTAAGAGCTTTCTTCTTCATCATAACTTTGCGAGAACGGATGTCAACTATTTCCAACGGGTTGAAAGGGCCCGCAATCCAAATATTTAAGATAAAAAGCGCTAGATCCGATAAATTCGCCTCAGATATTATCTCAGTTAAGTTAAGCCTAATTATATCATGAACATACGTTTCAGCCAGTTCCGGCGACAGCATATTGAGGTTACTTATAAAAAATAACAGATCTCTTAATTGATTGGTGTCATCTGCGATTTTCCGCAATATTCTATCTTTGATTTGAGAATCGTTAAACCTAGCTATTAACAACAAACGATGACGGTTTTTGAATCCGTGCAAGCATAGATTTCGCAGAAAAAGCTGAATCTCTTGTAAAGCCGCAGTGTTTATTCTTAAATACAAGTCATGCGTCAGAAACTTATTGAACAGGGCATCCGAAATCACGAAATTTATATCGGCCAAGGATTGATTATAATTAAGGGTGTAAACGTCATCAGGCGTGAATTCGCAATAAAAGTGCTCAGCATAATCAGCACCTAAATATTGGACAGCTGCAAATAATTTTGCAGTAATCTTGGGAAAGTATCTGGCAATTTCAGCTAGTCTTTTGGGGGCGACAAGAGACTGTATCTTTTCAATTGCGCCATTCCCGAAAAGAGCCGCATTACGGAATAAGAAATAAATGTTTACCTCGTGAAGGATAATTAACTTTCGTTCAAAATCTTCTGGTGTACCAAAAAGTTTCTCCAAATCATTCCTCACTAACTGCTTCAACCAGTCAGTCTTCACACTCATCAATAAAAGGGTAGAAAGCCCCTTTAATGAATATTCCCCGAAATGAAATAGTTTGTCGTACTTAAATTCTTGCAAAAAAATAGACGATAGTTTCTCATCAATATTGTTCAAATGGCTCCAAGCAAAAACTTCTCGCCAAGTAATTAAATGGCCGAATTGTCTTTTTCCGTCCGACCACAAAATATATCTATTGATTCCTTTTTTTAACGCATCAGGACAAAGCACCTTTGAATAATACCGTCTTGAAGCGCCCACATATCCATAGAGTCGGGCTATATTGCCAAGACCTATCATCGATAGCCGTTCCGGAATGATATTATCACGAAGGTGCGTCATAAATGCCGAACACGTAAGCACTGCCTTTAATATCTCTCTGATGGTTTCTTCCCTGTAAGCGCCTTCAAATTCTCTGGCTTCCAGTGCTGCTGATCTCAAGACAAATAATATTTCATATGGGTTAGCAGGTCTTTCAGCAGCATAACGCACAAATTGTGTACCAATCATTTCATACAGAGACGAAGGCATGTGTCCACTTTCATCGACCAAAAAACGAGCATTTCGTGAAACCCCAGTTTCGCAAATCAATTTGGCCTCAGCCGAGTTGATACCGAATAATCGGCCATTTCTCTCTTGAATAAGGCCACTTGCTTTTCCTCCGTCGGCAATAAAGTTAGATAAGAAGGTAGATTTGCGATCAGCCGTCTTGAAAATAACATCAATATGGGCAGGACAATCGAAATGATTTAAGGCCGCCAAAAGATATATTTCTGGAAACTCCTCAAGATGAAACCTATGCGCTAACATATTATATATAGGGTCCAACTTGATGTCATAAACTGCTTCATTTTGCGAGTGCCAATATTTAAGCAGAAAAGAAAGCAAAGCAAGATTATGTCCGACTCTTTCTCCAAGCACTATTATCTCGCCATCGGAATATTCACGCCTATCCCCGATTGCTCGCGCCCGTTCGCTTACCATCAACCGCATAGTAGATAGGGTGTCACGAATCACAAAACACGAAGAGTTGTCGGCACAAGAGATGTCACTGGTGGCACTTCCATCATCATCAGATTCAGCATTGGACCGCTCAAATAGTTTTGGGAAATACTGATACTCATCAGACATTTCCCTTGATATTGGCCTTGAAACTATAAAAATATTAGCCATCTCTTTTGCTGCCCATACAGCAAACTGGTATGAAGCTTTAGGAAGGACATGAGCATTATCGATGATGAAAAGTACCTGAGAATTGCAAAAAGGAACAAACGCATAATTTATGATATCATTTATAAATTTCATCTGTTCTGATGTATTACATCCAACATAATCGTTAAGATCCAAATAATATACCGAAAACTCACTTGATCGCATAAGTTTAATGCCTATCTTTAAAGCAAGAACTGTTTTCCCTGTGCCCCATCGCCCAGTTAATAAGCACGGGCCGCGTCCACCTAATATTCGCGAAATAATCATTTCGCTACGCGCATCGGGATAGCATTCCTGTCCAATAAAATCATCCATACATGGGAAAGCTGCATACCGACGGTGAAGACTATCAACAGCATTTTCTATTATTTGAAACGGTTTGGGTTGGTACTCAATGTCCAATAATGAACCAATTAGATCGCTATTTATCTTAAATATATTAACAAGGTCAGCATTATCGTAAATATGGCATGTACCCAGACAAACTTTTTCGATGTCTTTTATAAACTTCTCCTTTTCCCCTGGCCGTAAGGCTTGAGAAAAGCATAAAACAACTTCACGAAATTTACCTCGTTGCTGCTGATACAATGGTTTCTCAATCATCTTCTTCACATATCCTTTAAGTCTTGTTCTTTGAGTCTCCGTATATTCAAAAAAAGACCATGTATCATCGTCTTCAAAATATATGTATGCATCAGGGCCACTGCCAGGAGCAAAGTTAGCGGGATGGTGTTTGCAGCTATGTAATGCCCGGTATTCAGGAAGTCTCCTCATTAAGCTAGTGCATACGTCCTCGAAATCCAGTGACTTTTGAAAAGAACCTTCCATGACTGCTTTTCCAATAAGCTTTTCTATAACAGGAGCAACTATCATCTCAATTTGTCTTTTCTTCTATAATATATTTACATTGTTCATCTAACAAATAGTTTTCTGCACATTGACACACGCACAAACCACAGTTGCTTAGCGAGGGATATCTACCATATCTAATAAATTCATTCATAGCCTTCTCAGCCACTCAAATACCGCCCACGTAGCCTGGAGGTCTTCTTCGTTGTATTTTAAAATCTCATCCATAAGCGATTTTCTTTTCTCTTCATCATCAGTCTCTACTGCCTCAATATATTTTGCTATAGACCAATCGCCGCCATATTGATCCTGCGTCCGCTGGAACCCGACATACTTCTCGACAACTTTAAGGCTATAGCTCGGTTCTGGTATTACTACGGCATCTCGCGTAGCTGGCAACAAATCGTAAAGGCTTGACAACACCCTTTCTGCAGTTCCAGCAATATCTCCATAACGTTTCAGATATGTATTTATTTTAGTTTTCTCATAATGGTGCCAATGAATGAAAGGTACGTCTCCATATTGAGCAAATATTTCCCCTGCAACCTTCAGGAAATTTGCCCATCCTTTCTGGTCACCCTCTTGTCCTACTTCAGAAAGCGAGTAAAGAAAACCGCTTGGCTTTTCGCCGAAAACTTGCATCCCCCAAAGATATATTTTGTCTAACTCGTCCAGTTGCGGCGGCAGACCTTCAAGGTCGAACATAACGTAATTCTTAGAAATGGGAAGCGCCGGCTTTTTTATAATAATCTCTTTCTTGTTAAGCATGGCTTGGGCATGTATAAGTATTCCATTAGCTTTCTTGCCAACCTTTTGTTCTCTTGCACCCCATGGCCTTTTCAGTTCCGATAACTTTTTTTCATCAAACTGCCTTACCAGTTCTTCAATTTTCGAGACACCTAATTCTCTGAGCCGCATCGCAAGATTTTGATCGAGATCATAAACTAATGCAACATCCTGAGCTTTAACCGCCCTGGACATACAATAATCATTGTATCCGCAGCCGCCACACTTGCTCCATCCAACAGGTGAATAAGGCTCTTCGGATAAAGAAATAATTTGTACCAGGTCTTGAAAATATGAAATTACCGTAGGTACTCCCATATAATCAAAAACTTCCATAGTGCCGTCACCCTTCAAAACTTCGATCCTCAACGGTCTTTCCCCCATAGCTTGCTCAAAAAGCCACCCGTAAATCTGTAATTGCCTATGTATTTCAGGGTGACTGTCTTCATCGGCATGGCGTGCTATTTTGCAGTCACGAATCAGATAAGACGACCCCTCCCGAATAATAAAATCAGGTATGCCCACGACCTCAATTGGTTGATCGCCTATTCCAACCTGGGCCCTCAATGCACCTTGATATATGACTGCTGGAGATTTGCCAAGCTCCTCGACGGTTGTCGTATAAGCCTTACCTGTCAGATCCGATACGGTAGGGAAAGTAGCCAAATGGCTCTTCTCATGTCTTTGACCCAGCCGGAAAAGAACCTGCTGAAATGCTCCGGGGGGTTCGGCTTCAACACCTTTTTGATTTAGATATAATCGTAATTTGCATTCCGATGGACTGTAAAGTGTGTAAAAATGTGATGGCCTGAGTGTTAGCATTGTTAGATTAAGGATAACAATTCTTCAATTTTATCGATATTTCTTTCACATGCAATTTATAACAGATCAATAGGACCTCAATCTTTAAGCAACTTTCCATTCACTTTCACCCACGACGGTTTCGACCAGCCATAAAGCTTGTCGTCTTTAAAAAACAAGAAAGCACGGCTATCCCCGCACTTCATAATCATATAATCGACAGACTCCTTAGAATTAGCATCTATCTCGCTGCCGCCAGTAAAACCGGAGGCGGAATATTTATGCCATAACAAAGAAACGTCCTTCTGAGACAGCCCAGGGCTCAATGACATGTAAAAAGATATACCTTCGGACGCCCCTTTTTCTTCCGCATGTTCATTCACAAATTTATTTAAAAGACTAAAATCACGGCTTACCATAATGGGCTGAAGCA
>JBEKJD010000158.1:0-7449 GCA_050011415.1 Dissulfurispiraceae bacterium
AAAACAGAGACGGCTCTTTTGATATCGGCCTCATGCAGGTGAACTCATATTGGATCAATAGATTAGGGTTGGACAGGGACAGGCTCATCACCGATTCCTGTTACAATACAATGGCAGGGGCCAGGATATTGAGTCAATGCATAGACCGCCACGGATATACATGGGAGGCTGTTGGATGCTATAATGCCGTAAGCATGAATAAAAAAACAGCCTATTCATGGAAGATATACCGTCAACTAAAAGCTGAAGGTAGAAGGCTAAAGGCTATCAGTAATAAACGAGAGTTAAAACCGGCTGACACTTCATCTCTAACATTCAAAGCGCGGGATATTTTTGACAACTCCTTCGGAGGCGCGGCACAGCGTCGGGCAGACGAAACTCCATGAGCCTGCTTGCCGACCTGCTTTCAAAGGTTAAGTACAAAGAGCTAAAAGGAGATATCCCGCCAAACCTGAAACAGGTGGTGGCGGATTCAACTGCAAGGTCGGCAACCACAAGAAAGGTTGTTATCCTGTTCTCCCTCATGCTGATTGCAATAATAACCGGGTTTGGCGCGGTATATGTGTTTCAGGCATTCTTAAAGCCTGCAGCGGTGAAACCGCCGGCGTCGATGCCTCAACCAGGCAATATTCAGAAAGCTGCCGCGCCCGCGCCTCCAGCCATACAGCCGCCTGCTCCAGCGCCTGCTTTTTCACCGGCACAAAAGTCCGCGCCTGCGCAGCCTGAACACAAAAAGAAGCCTTTAGCGAAAAGGAAGGCTGTCACCGCCATATCCGATAAGATCAAAAAAGCTTCAGAACAGCCGCGACAGGAGAAACCGTCTTCCATAAGCGTCCCTGCCCGGGATGACAGCGAAACAGCGGCTGTTAAAAAAGGGCCAAAACAGCTCTCTGCTGATGAAAATGAAAAGAGGGACATGTATCTTTACTCTGCAGCTGCCTCGGAATCCAGGAACGATTATCAGCAGGCGCTCACAAATTATATGAAGGCGCTGGAGCTTGATCCGGACAACTCCGGCAATTATATTATCATGAACAACATTGCAGGAATTATGATACAGATGGGCAGGTATGATGAGGCCCTGCACTATGCCGGAACTGCCGGCTCACTTAAGAAAGATTACTTGCCCTCCCTTATCAACTCCGGCATTGCCTCAATTAAGCTGAATAATTCAACTGACGGAGAAAAGTATCTCGCCAAAGCCCTGACCATAGATCCATCCAACAGGAATGCCTTGATGAACCTTGCCCTTATGCATGAGAAAACCCTGGAGTATGACAAGGCTTACTCATATTATTACAAGCTCGCTCAATTAGGAGACATCCAGGGATACCTGGGATTGGCCCGCATTTCAGAGAAAAAAGGCAAAAACCATGATGCCGTCCGCATCTACCACGATATACTCTCCATGAATGACATCGACCCGAAGATCAAAAAACTGGCAGTCGAAAGGCTGTCACAGTTGGAAACTAAGAATTAGGAATTACGAATTAGGAATTAAGAATTGTGGAAAAAATAATATTATCACTTTTACTCCTTAAATTCCTAATTCTTAATTCCTAATTCGTAATTGTCTTTTCTTGGTTCGTAATTATTTTCACAACGGCAGCGGAAATCCAGCATTCTTTTCCTTCGGCGGACCTGACTTTATACCATTTCTTACCGGCAGCGTCGACTGACTCCCCGGCCACATCAAAAGAATTGTCCCGGACCACAGCAGAAAGGGCCTCTGATGCAAGTGACGGCGCAGCCCTCAGGTTGGCAGCCTCTACAGTAACGATTATCCTGTTGTGTGCCGTACCTTGAGCTTCACTGTGCAAAGCCGCGAGACCGCCTGGTTCCTCTTTCTGCGCCGGCTTCTGGCTGCTGGTGTCAATCACTATCCGGGGCGGTTTTTCAGGAACAGCACTGTTGGACCCTTTCCCGGGTAAATTCATCTCTGCGATGCGGTTTCCGAAAGCCAGGAAAATGGCAAGCACGGCAATAGCGGACATAAATGACGCCAGCACCGGCTTGCTGAAAAATCCCGGCCATTTCCATCGTCTGCGGCCTATAGTTTCATCCAGCAGGTGCCGTGTCGCATAGATGATATGCCGCTTTCTGATATTCCTGTTTACATCCAGGTACGCAGCCATCATCGCCCGCGATGCAATGAGGTTTATCAACCGCGGAATACCTTTAGATCTCTTATAGAGCAGTTTCCTGGCCTTTTGCTCAAAAAGCACCGAACCTTTCCCGGCCTTTATCAGGCGGTAAGTGACATAATCAGATGTCTCATTCATGCCCAGGGGTACTAAAACCCCCCGCAGCGTTATCCTCTGGTTCAATTGTCTCATAGAATTGGAAAGAAGGCGTGTTCTCAATTCGGGCTGCCCTATGAGGACAATCTGGAGCAGCTTCTCCTTCTCGGTCTCCAGATTCGACAGGAGCCGTAATTCCTCAAGTGTCTCATCAGGGAGATTCTGCGCCTCATCTACAATAATAATGACCCTCCTGCCGGAGGAAGAATGCTCGAGCAGGAAATCCCTGAACGATTTTATTACCTCGTTTTTGTTCGTTGTATTGAGCGTTATTTTGAGGTCTTCAATGAGCGCCAGCAAGAATTCTTCAGGCGAGAGACGGGGCGTCATAATGAGAGCTATCTCCGCCCTGTCCTTCCAGTTGTTGATAAAGACCTTCAGAATAGTGGTCTTGCCTGTGCCGGGCTCCCCGGTAGCAAGGAAAAAGCCCTCTTTCTGTTCGACCGCATAATTGAGCGATGAGAGGATTTCATTATGCTCCCGGGAAGGATAAAAATAAAACGGGTCGGGAGTAAGTCTGAATGGGTCTTCGGACAGACTAAAAAAATCAAGATAGTCCATGCTACATCTTCCCGAAACGCGCTACAAGGTCATATATCGGGAGCATAAGACCGACAACGATAAAAGCGAACATGGTGCCGACAACACCGATGACAATCGGCTCCACCATCTTCCCTAATTTCTCAGATATATCGTCCAGCTTTTTGAGATAATAATCGGACAGGAAGCCGAACTGCTCGTCAAGGCTGCCGCTCGTCTCTCCTATGCCCACCATCCGTATTATCAGTTGAGGAAACTCCTTAAGTTGTTTCATGGAATCGGCTATGCTGTTACCGGCAGATACACTCTCCTTCAATTTTAATGCCCCCCTTTTGAAAATTTCGTTACCCATCAGTTCGGCAACAATGTCGAGGGCATGGTCAATAGGGATACCCGCCATGACAAGTATTCTCATCTGCTCGGAAAACAGCGCGAGTAGTTTATTGTAAACCACCAGCTTTACAATCGGCAGCTTTATTTTGAGCAAATCCACATAATACCTGGTATTCTCATTCTGCTTCAGGATCGCTACAGCCACTGCTATCGCCACAGGAGCAAGCGGTATGACAAACCAGAAGACTTTCATAAAATCACTGACGTGCATAAGCATCCTGGTTATCAAAGGCAGCTTGACGCCCATGCTCTTAATAGTCTCCACAATTTTCGGCAAGACATATGCGAGCCAGAAAGTCAGGGCCCCGGTTGTCGTAACAATAGCGAACGCCGGATAGATCAGCGCCCTCTTTATTGCCTGTGCAAGGTCCTCCATTTTTTGCAGGTGGCCTGCAACATCAGCCAGACTCTTATCTAACCGGCCGGTGTCTTCACCTACCCTTACCAGTCTTACAAGGATGGAGGGGAATGCATCCTTCTGAAATTCGATAGCTTCCGACAGCCGCATACCCGATTCTATCCTTCTTTTCATATCGCTGATAACAGCTTTGATATTCTTGTCTTCCATTGTGTCGATCATGTCTTCAAAAGCCGCAACAATAGGGATCCCCGCCTTGAGCATGACCGCAAGGTTGTTGGCAAATTCTATCACAACCGGTCTCTTGATCTTGCGGGCAGGAACAACCCTTCTCATAAAAACAGCAAGCGCACCGGCCTGCCTGACATCGAGAATGCTAAGTCCTCTTGCAGTAAGTTCTGCAATAACTGCGTTGACATCCTCAGCCTCTGTCATGCCGCTTATCATAGCGCCATCAGGGTTGATAGCTTTAAACGTAAAATAGTTCATCCGGCAACCCTCATTACCTCATCAAAAGAAGTTATCCCCTCTGCCGCCTTTCTCAGGGCCAAATCCTTCAGCGGCACCATACCCTTTTTCACTGCCATTGCCTTCAGAGAGGTGATAGATGAGCCCGAATATATCATTTCCCTTATATCATCATCAACAATCAGTATCTCGCCGACAACGGTCCTTCCCGCATATCCGGTGTTGTTGCACTTGTTGCAACCGCTGCCTTTAAAAGCAGTCGTAAGTGTGACGCCGGCTTCTTTAAATTTGGCAATCTCCTCCTCGTCCGGCGTATATTCTTTTTTGCAGTATACGCATATCTTCCTGATAAGCCGCTGGGCCATAACAGCGAGCAGCGATGATGACATGAGGAAACGGTCGACATTCAGATCGAGCAGCCTCGGTATGGCAGTAACAGCGTCATTGGTATGCAGAGTGGAAAGCACAAGGTGCCCGGTTATCGAAGCCCTGATGGCTATTTTTGCTGTTTCCTCGTCTCTCACCTCGCCGAGCAGCATGACATCAGGGTCCTGCCGCATAAAATTCCTGCCTGCAATAGCAAAATCATAACCCACCTTTTCATTCACCTGGGTCTGCTTGATAAGACTCAGTTTATACTCGACAGGGTCCTCGACAGTAATCACATTCCGTTCAATAAGGTCTATTTCTCTCAATGCGGCATAGAGGGTGGTAGTTTTACCACTGCCCGTAGGTCCCGTAATAAGAATTATACCGCTCGACTTCTGGAACAACATCTTTATCCGGGTTGTATTCGCTTTATCAAAACCCAGCTTATCGATCCTGAGCAGCGAAGCGGACCCTGCAAGCACCCTCATGACAACGTTCTCCCCGTATACAGTGGGGACGGTAGATACGCGGATATCATAATGCTTGTTCAGAACACTGAACCTGAAAGACCCGTCCTGCGGCAGCCGCTGTTCTGCAATATCAAGGCGGGACAGTATTTTAATCCTCGATATAATGCCGTTGTGAGCGGCACCGGGAATGCAGTGCCCGTATTGCAAAACACCGTCGATCCGGTAAAAAACCTGCAGAACACTTGCGGTGGGATTAATGTGAATATCTGTGGCGTTTTTCCGTATCCCGTCCATCAGGATCAGGTCATTCAAGCCGGTCACAGCATTGCCCGAGGCAGTGCCGGTAGCCTTTATCTCATTGATAATAGCATCCATACGGTCGCGGATCGGGTTCTGAAGGAAGAAGTAGGCCCTTTCCAGGGACCCCCGAAAACTGTCGGCATCGACAATATACACCTTTGGCGCCTGTCCTGTCATTTTAGTCACAGTATCTATTGCCAATACATTACTCGGATTGTCGACGCCGATTGAAAGCATGCCCTTTTCGATATCAAGAGGGACAAACCCGATTTTTTCAGCTAATTCTTTTGGGATGATCTTAAGCGCATCTTCGGAAATAACGAAGGAATTAAGGTCTATGTACTCCATGCCGGACTGCTCGGCCAATGACTGTGCCAGTTCCGCTGAGGTGACAAAGCCGAACTTGACAAGCGTATCGCCAAGCATGTCTCCGGTGACTTGCTGCTGGATAAGTGCAATATTGAGCTGCCGGCTATCCAGAAATCCTTTTGCTAAAAGCAGATCGCCGACCCTGACCGCTGTTGCCATTACACCACCCTATTTTTGTATTGTTAAAACCTGAAAGAGTTCACCCATGACCTATAACCTATGACCCATCTCCCATCCTCTATTTAGATATGATCGTAGGCTGCAGAACCACTACAAGCTCGTCCCTGCTTTCTGATTTATTACGGCTGGTAAACAAGAGCGACCCTGCTACAGGCACGTCCCCCAGTCCAGGTACTTTGTTGTCCTGCAGACTTTCACTCTTGGATATCAATCCCCCGATTACAACCATCTGACCGTCCCCCACCTTTACAGTCGTGCTCAGTTCCCTGAGGTCTACAGTCGGCAGTGATATCTGTGTCTGGTTTCCTGATTGACCGACGCTGGTGTTTGTAAGCTGCACAAGGTTGGAAATTATAGGGGTGATAGTCAGGGATATCTCACCATTATCATTGACGAAAGGGACTATGCCGATAATGACGCCTGACAGCACCGAACTGGTCCCAATAGTAAATGTCGTTAACGGAGTTGTTGTACTAACGGTCGTTGTCGTAGCCACATTGGAGATGAAGGTCTGGCTCCTGCCCACACTGAGGAGAGACGTCTGGCCGTTCATGATGCTCACTCTGGGATTGGAGAGCGTCCTTATCTCACCCTGCTGCTGCAGCGCCTTGAGCAGGGCAGAGAAGTTGGAACTGGCAATGTTAAAATTAAAAGCAGGAGATGACGAGCTGACCACTGATGAGAAGCCCTGTGGACCAACAGAGAGAGGCCCCACACCTTTCAAATTCTTGACAGCCTGTGTCCAGTCTATCCCGTACTGTAATCCGTCCGTCAACTGGACCTCTATGATTTTTGCCTCTATGAGGACCTGTCTGTTGATTACCCTTTTTATTGCACTAAGGTATTGTTCAACGCGCTCAAGATTTTGCTTTGATGCGGTAACAATTATAGTGCCTGTCATCCTGTTGATCGTAAAATTCTGCCGTGCCGGCGCAGTTGCCCCGGGCTGGCCCTCCGCAGCAGGAGCCGCAGCAGCAGGAGCTGCGCCAGTCTGCGCCACCGGTGCACCTAAAATAACTGATAGAGATCTCTCGACGGCTTCCCAGAAACCAAAAGCGGCTGCATCGTTCCTTGAACTCTGAGTTATGCTTCCCTTTAAAGTGGCTGAACTACCTGAACTGCTTGAACTGCCTGAACTGCCTGAACTGCCTGAACCAGACGGGAGGCTGGCCAGGGCGCTTCCTATTATGTCGCCCCCGACATCTACTGCGTAAGTATTAATGACCGACGGCCGGCCCAACTCGAATATTTTCGTATCCACAGCCTTTACAACAAGCATGTTATTGGTAATCGTATAAAAATAGTCCACCGACGAAAAAATGGTGTTCAATGCATCTTCCGCACTTACATTCCTGAGTGTCATAGTGACAGGAGTTTCGGGCGCCACACCCTTTTCCATAACAAGGTTCAGCCCGGTTGCTTCGGCAACCACATAGAGCACATCCCTAAGCGCCGTATTTCGTGCAACAACATCCACAACACGCGTTTTCAAAGGTGACACATCCTCGATCGACGGCACAAATTCAGGCACGGGAGGCTCTTTCACAAAAGGTTCCTCGGACTTGACGTTATATACGTCTTTAGGTATGACCACCTCCCGTTTGATATCCATCGTGGAGGAACAGGCTATCAGAAGACCTGAGACAGAAAACATAATGCATAAAGCTACTGTATTTTTAACCACCTAGACTCCTTATTGTAG
>JBEKJD010000159.1:0-7449 GCA_050011415.1 Dissulfurispiraceae bacterium
CGAGACCGTCCCTATAACAGGCACACTGTCTCCAAGACCAAGCTCATGCCTGAGCAGGGCAGGGGTGTTGTCAGGGTCGAATTTGCTCAAGTCTATGCCGGTGTGAACGGTAATCACTTTTTGCGGGAAGACCCCTGCGCTGATCAAATATCGCCTCACATACTCGCTTGTGGTCACCACTCTGTGCGGCAATACCGCATAAGTGAACCGCGAGGTAATAGGCAGTGCAATATGGCGCGTCCTGACAATCGCTGGTCTCCTGCCGGACATCCTTCCTGCAATGCCTGCCAAGAAACTGTCTCTGCCGCTGTGGGTACTGATAACGTCAATCCGCTCGCTGCCGATCAATTTCATTATGAATGCGATTGCAGGAAGGTCATAATGCTTTGCCATCCTGCAAGTTCGAACCTCTATCCCTTCCGCTGCCGCCATTTTGTCAAGGACACTTCCGGGCTGAGACAGTATGAGCACCCTGGCCCCGAGTTTTTTGAGGCCAAGGCACTCTTTGAGCGTCCTGTTTTCCTGACCACCCCAACCTTTCGATGATTCCGTATGGAGGACAGTGATCATCCGGATTTGCTCCCGAGTGCCTTTAATTGCTCTGACAAGATATCTTTAACATCAGCCGGTTTTATGTCCTCAAGACAGTCGCTTATCTTGCTTCCATTGCAGCCGTCGCTGCCGCAGGGCACACATTGCCGACCTTCCTGGATTACTGTATGGATCCCGAATTCCTGTATTCCATTCCTCGCTGAATAAGGGCCGGTGAAGCTGCCTTTGAGTTTTTTGCTTTCCACATTGTCCCACGGCCCCCAGTTGAAAGCGCCGCTCGGACCGAAAAGGGCCACAACCGGAGTCCCTACAGAAGCAGCGATATGCATGGGAGCGGAGTCAACGCCGAAAAAAAGGTCCGCAATTTCGGATATTGCGGCAAGCTGCTTTATTGTGGTGGCGCCGGAGAGGTCGACAAGTCCGGCATGGAGGCCGACCATTGACAGTATGCCCCTGGTTTTCCCGAGTTCATAGGGCTCCGAAGATGATGTAACAGCCACTATAAAGCCTTTGCCGAGAAGCCACCTGATAATTTCCGCCATTGAACGGTCATTCCAGCATTTAAAGAGCCATCTTGACGTCGCATGGACATGTATGACAGGTCTTTTATTTTTCCGGCTTTCGATACCGAGGATTTTTCTTATATGCCGCCTATCGTTGTCACTAATGGAAAAGTCTATAGAGAGGTCTTCAGTATTGATCCCATAAGGCCGCACAGCGTCCATGTTTTGCAGTACCATATGCCTGCTGCCGTCGGGTTCGGACCGGTGAGTATAAAGATATTTTTTTCCTATAAAACCTTTGTCTGATTTCCAACCGAGACGGTATCGCGCACCCGACAGGTACGAAATCAGGGCAGGCCTGTCTCCGCCGGTGAGGTCAATGGTCATATCGAATGCATTTTTTCTGACTTGCAGCAGGAAATCCGCTTCCCGTTTATATTTGGGAAGCGCAGGGAGTAGTTTTATTGAACGGTCAAAAGCGAGTATCTCATCAATATATGCGCTGCCCTTCAAAACATCTTCACTGCCGGCATTGACAAGGGCTGTTGTACGGGCAGAGGGGAATGTCTCTTTAAGCGCCCGGAATACGGGAACAGTCAGGAGCACATCGCCGATATGCCGGAGCTTTATGACAAGGATCCTATTTATGTTATGGAATTCCATGTTTATAAAAGAATCGGAGAACCGGTGAAAGGGAGAATCGGAGCAAAAGATTTTTCACCGTTTCTCCGATTCACCGTTTCTCCGATTCTGATGCTCTCCGATTCTATTTTTACTCACAATAACATGGTCTATTATTTCAGCAAAAGCGCCTGCAGTCTTCTCAATGGAAAACTCCGCGGCTTTTTTCCGTGCAGCCGCGCCCATGCGATGTCCGTCGCCCAGCGCTGCGATGATGTATTGCGCCAGCTCTTTTGCATCGAGCATATTATTTACTGTAAATCCTTCCTTCCCGTTCTCAATAAGCTCTGCCGCCCCATTGTTTTTTGTAGTAATGACCGGAAGGCCGGATGACATGGCCTCAAGGGTGGCGTTGCTGAAAGGGTCATACAGCGTAGGAAGGACAAAAAGGTCTGCGGCGGCATAATATTTTTCTATGTCCCTCTGAGGTCCCATAAAAAGGATTCTGTCAGCAATGCCGTGCCTCGCAGCCATGGTTTTGAATTTATGCACGGGGCCCTTGCCGATAACAAGAACATGTATCTCATTGTCCCTGATGAGAGAAGCTGCTTCAAGCAGGACCTGCAGCCCTTTCCTCCTGAATCCGGAGCCGACAAAAAGCACCAGCTTTGTCTCATTCCGCAATGCAAGATCATCTCTTACGAGGTTGCGCCATTTTTCTTTGTTTTCCGGGGCAAACCGTACCAGGTCAACCCCATTGTAGAGCAAATGGATTTTTTCTTCCGGCACATGGTAATGCTTTATGATATTGGCCTTGACCATATTGGAATTGGCAATAATGCACGGGGTTTCGGAGAACAGTCTTCTCTCCATGCTGAGCAGGGACAGGTGCGAAGGGTTTATTTTAAAAGAGATATGTTTGTAAAAAGGCTCCACTTCCGACCGTATGCCCAGCCACTCCGCATGACAGCCCTCTCCAGCCCTGTAAATGTCCTGGCAGGGTGTCCGTTCAAAGCTTATGACGCAATCCGGGACATTGCTCCTGACAGCCTTGCAGACATTCCTGCCAAACGTGATCAGGGAGAGGAAAGAGGTCATCCGCGAACTTGATATGTACTTGAAGTTGACCCCGTCAGCAGGTTCCCAGTGTGTTGCCAGAACAGTTATCTCGTAATTGTTCTTCAACTGATTGACCAGTGTCTTCATATAATTTTCAGCTCCGCCGTGAATGGAGAACCGTTTTTTTATAAAAAAAAGTTTTTTCATATCTCAATTATGCCGGTCGTGTGAAAAATCGTCATACCCGCGAAGGCGGAAATGACGATTTTTTATGAATCTGTCATTCAGGAAAATTTTTAATACAATCATGGACAGCCTGCCATACGTTGTCTGCCTGAATTTCTTCCACTGTATGTTCAGCAGTAATAACTATATTCCTGGTTTTCCACGGATACCATGTCAAGGACTTGCCCTTTGTCATAAGTGCGACCGTAACTTTATTCAGCGCAGCAGCCATGTGCAGTGACCCTGTATCCAGGGTAATTACTATGTCTGAACCGGCAATGGCTGCAATTAACGTTTTTAATGTGGGAGTCGGATATGCAATAATGCGTTCTCCAAAATGCCTGCTGATAAGTTCAGCGGATTCATCATCCCCGGGGAAAACAGGATTTTCCGCTGAACCAGGCGACCATAAAAGCAATATGTTCGCCGTTTCCTGAAGGAGTATTTTATCAATTAGTGCAATAAACTTCTCTGTGGACCATTTATTTGCCTTGATCCTGGCGCTGACTGCTATTGCCAGTAGAGGTTTGCCCGGATATTTAACAGTATTTTTTTTGTATGCTTCAAACCTTTTCAACTCCTCACTGTCAGGGACTAAAATCAATTTTCCGGGCCCGTCATCTATTCCCAGGGGACTTAGCAGATTAAATACTCTTATTACTTCATGTCCGGGAGCGGCCAAAGGGACCATAGGTTTATTATAAAAAAGATCCAGCGCGTCTTTTTTGCCATATCCTATTCTAAGCCCGGCGCCGGTAAAAAAAGTATATTTTGCCAGAGTAGGCGAATATGAACCACAAGCTATAGCCACATCGTATTTCTCTTTTTTTATCTGATGGAATACTTTAAAATTGTCCAGCCAAACAGACAATTTTTTTCTATCAGGCGCATGCTTTGCTTTTTCATATACGTATAATTCATTTATGTCGGGATTATTCTTGATCACGTCCACATTGTAAGAATTTACCAGCAAGCCGATTTTGGCATCAGGAAATTTTTCCCGCACCGAATGGATTGCCGGGGTTGTGCAGATAAGATCGCCGATATTGTCACGGCGAATGAAAAGAATTTTGATTGTATCCCTCTCGCAATTCAGACAGTACAGGGTAATTTTTCTTTGCGAGCGAATAGCCCGCTGTGCCAACCCCGCTGTCTATTTGGAATATCATCTGTGTTCCAGTTCTATATGTGGTCTCGGCGTTACTCGCCCACTGCCGAGAACCCCGGCGCTCGACTGCAGAAAAACAACCCTGTACTGTCTGAATTGCATGTATTCCTCTGGCATCAGGTGTTATTTTATTGCCCTTTTATTATATCATTAAGACAGGTTAGTTTTTTTCAAACTTAAAAACAGGTAGTGGGTTAGTTTATTTTTGCTCTGGATCACCTGGGTTATCAGCAGTGGGCTGGTAACGTCCAGCCCACATATTGAGAAATGGCTACAATAGACAGTTTTCAGTACATGCCGGTGGTTGGAAGCAAAAGACTAATTGATCCAGAGCAAAAATGAACTGACCCACTACCTCACCATGACGGAGGGTGGATGTTGGAGGAATTTGTTTCGGGCAGTAAGAAAATCGCTGTCGTCGGCATGGGATATGTGGGCCTCCCCCTTTGTATTGGTCTGGGCAAGGTATTTAAAGGGGTAATAGGGTTTGATGTCAATGAGGCGCGTATAACAGAATTGCTGTCCGGGCGTGACAGGACAGAAGAAGTCTCTGCTGAAGACATCCTCGCAGTATCGGTAGAATTTACAGCGCAGCCCGAAATTCTCAGGCAGGCATCTTTGATTATTGTTGCAGTGCCCACGCCGATAAGTTCTCATAAAATCCCTGATTTGAGGCCGCTGGAATCAGCTTCAGAGATGGTTGGAAGACATCTTGCCAGGGGGGCTGTTGTTGTTTATGAATCGACGGTATACCCTGGCGTTACCGAGGAGATATGCGGGCCTATTCTTGAACGTAATTCAGGGCTGAAGGCAGGCAAAGACTTTGCGCTCGGCTATTCCCCTGAGAGGATAAACCCCGGAGATAAGCGGCACAATCTGGCATCTATAGTAAAAGTAGTTGCAGGGCAGGACAGCGACACTACCGAGCTTCTTGCCGGCATATACGGAAGTGTGGTGAAGGCCGGAATACACCGTGCGCCTGATATACGCACTGCAGAGGCTGCAAAAGTAATAGAGAACATCCAGCGGGACCTGAACATAGCGCTGGTCAACGAATTATCGATTATTTTCCATCGCCTCGGCATAGATACCGGAAAAGTGTTAGAGGCTGCTTCAACAAAGTGGAACTTCCTGCCTTTTCAGCCAGGGCTGGTGGGCGGCCACTGCATTGGCGTAGACCCGTATTATCTTACTTTTAAGGCGGAGGAGGTCGGCTATCATCCGGAAGTGATCCTCGCAGGAAGAAGGATAAACGATTATATGGGGAAATATATAGCAGGGCAGACTATAAAGGAACTGATAAAGAGCGGCACTGCGGTCAAGGGGAGCAGGATTTTGATAATGGGGTTTACATTCAAGGAGAATGTTAAAGACGTACGGAACACGAGGGTGATTGACATATACAATGAGCTTATTGAATACGGGGTGCAGCCGTTTGTTTTTGACACCGAGGCAGGGAAAGGGGAGGTGAAAACAGAGTACAGCATTGACCTTATTGATGCGCCGAGGGATCATAGTCCATATGATGGAATCATTGCTGCGGTAAAACATGAAAAATTCGAAGAATTCCCGGTCGATTATCTCAGGTCCGTTTGCAGTGCCAACCCTGTCCTGATCGACGTCAAAGGAGTTTTCAATGCTAACGCAGCCGGGGCCGCAGGGTTCAGCAGATACTGGAGGCTTTAGCCTCCAAATCTGTTCCAACACATATTCGGGGCTATTGCACCTGTGATTGTCAGTTGACTTTTTATTTGAAACCTTTATGCTTTAATAAAAAGGAGGCGTGAAGATGAATAAGTTACTTTTGGGCATAATACTTTTGGCGTTGGCAATTGCGGTCCCTGTTGCAACAATTGCAGGGGTAGATATAGGTGTTGGAATCTCTCTGCCGCCGCCCCTCGCATTTACGGAGCCTCCGGCTGTTGTAGCGCTGCCTGATACGGACGATGTTTACGTTGCACCTGATATTGCTGCGGACCTGTTTTTCTGGAATGGCTGGTGGTGGCGCCCATGGGAAGGCCGTTGGTATCGCTCACATTATTATGACCGGGGTTGGGGTTATTTTAACAGAGTGCCAGGTTTTTATTTTGATGTAGACCCTGGTTGGAGAGGATTCTACGGAGGCCATAACTGGCAAGGACACCCGTGGAACTATGAACGGATTCCTCATGAACGATTTCAACAGAACTGGCGTGGCTGGCATAATAATGGATATTGGAGAAGGCAGGGAAACTGGGGCGTCAAGGGCTATCAACCTCGGGCGCAACGAGAGAGACAGGAACTAAGAAATCAAAGACAGGAGCAATACAGACAGAGGCCTGAGGTCCAGCGGCTTGGACAACAGAGACAAGGGCAGCAAAGACAACCCAATGTCCGGCAACCGCAGAGACAGCAGCAGCGTCAGGGGCAGCATTCTCAACCTCGTGGCGGGCAAACCCAGAAAGGATCGCAACACCAAAAGTCTCAACAAAAACCTGAACGCGGGAAAGCAGGACATAAATAGCAGGAGGACAAGAAGATCAGGATGGAAAGGGGGATGTCTGAATAGCGCATTCAATGGGTGAGTTCAATCCATTGGACCCGCTGTTGTCATCCCCCTATCTTTGACATCGGCTTCAGATGCGCAAAGCTTTTTTCATGGTTAATGTCGTGACCTTTCGGTTTGATTTCGACCGAAAGCCTGATGAGCCTTTCGATTTCGCTGTCATCGGCCCCGGACCGCATGGCTGATTTGAGATCAATTTCTGTTTCGGAAAACAGGCAGGGCCGGAGTTTCCCTTCGGATGTCAGTCTCAGTCGGTTGCAGGAATTGCAGAAATGATGAGTTATGGGGCTTATAAAACCTATTACACCGGGTGCATGCTCAAACCGGTAATAACGGGCAGGTCCTGTTCTCCGCAGTTTCACCGGACTGATAGGCGCAATAGCTGAAACCCGTTTCCTGATTTCCCCGGTGGAAATGTATTTCCCCTCGCTCCATGCCGCGCCCGTACCCATCGGCATAAACTCTATGAAGCGCACATGGAAAGGCGTTTTTACGGTCAATTGTGCAAACGCCTCTATCTCATCATCATTGAACCCCCTGATGGGTACCATGTTGAGTTTTACAGGCGATAATCCAGCCTGCTGAACTTCATATATACCTTCAAAAACATTGTTGATGTCTCCACCCCTCGTTATTTCCCGGTATTTGTCCGGGTTGAGTGAATCGAGGCTGACATTGACTCTGTCAAGTCCTGCAGCCGCGAGCTCGCGGACCTGTTTGCGCAGCAATACGCCGTTTGTTGTAAGACTGATATCTTCAATGCCCTCTATACCATG
>JBEKJD010000160.1:0-10361 GCA_050011415.1 Dissulfurispiraceae bacterium
CCTTGGCCCTGCATATCTCATATCAAGGGGGTAGCCGCCTACGACAATAGTGTCTTTTACAAAGTAATTCTCGTTAAGCACATCAATAGCCTTCTGCCTTACATCTGAAGGGATATCACCTGGTTTAAGCTTGCCCAGGAGCATATGCACGAATACGCCGTCACAGGTTTCGATTGCAATTTTGCACAGATACTCATGCGAGCGGTGCATCGGGTTCCTGGTCTGGAATGCTGCGACCGAGTTCCACCCCTTCTCTACAAAGAGGTGTCTTGACTGTATCGGGGTCAAATATATTCCCGGATATTCCTTCGGGAAGGTCCCTTCGCCGAGCACCTTGACAGGTCCCGCAAGGTTTGTGCCCGCCTGCTTCATTACCATTGAAACGCCCGGATGCTCTGAATCTGTAGTTCTGAACACCTGCTTGCACTCGTATTCCCTGTCAATCTTGTAAGCCTCGGTCACCTTCATGGTAGCCATTATAACGCCGTACTCTTCCGAATAAAGGGCAACCTCCTCGCCTGCTTTCACAGATTCATCAGTGGAGACGGTGATGGGAATAGGCCAAAAAGTGCCGTCGGACATCTTATATTCCGCGCACACGTCTTTCCAGTCCTCATAATCCATGAAGCCATCAATAGGGCTGAAACCGCCTATGCCCATCATAATAAGGTCACCGGTTTCACGCGAGGATATACTGATCTTCCTCAGTCCCTCTGCTCTTTTCTTCTCTTCTTCCAGCTCCTTACCGATAAGGAGAAGGGGTTTTAATTTTTTTTCTTTTCCATGCGGATTTACTAATGCCATCCTGTGTCCTCCTGTTCAGTGGTTTATATACATCAAAAGTGGGCCAACAAGTAATCGGTTATTTGAGTCCAAGCAGGCCGCAAACATTTCCGAATATTTCATCAATGCTTCCGGTGCCGGGAACTGACTTCAAAATACCCTTTTTGCCATAATAATCTATGAGAGGCGCTGTCTGAGCTTCATAAACCTCAAGTCTCTTCCTGATCGTCCCTTCTTTATCATCATCCCGCTGGAACAGTTCACCGCCGCACTTGTCGCATGCATTATCTTTTGCCGGACGATTAAAATAGATGTTGTACATCTGACCGCACGCCTTGCAGGTCCTTCTGCCGGTAAGCCTTTTCATAAGGTCCTCGAAGGGGACATTTACGCTGAGTGCAGCAGTGAGCGGCAGGGCCAAAGAAGACAACATTACATCAAGCGCCTCCGCCTGCTTTGTATTCCTGGGGAAGCCGTCCAATATATATCCCTTTTTGCAGTCGTCCTGATTCAGCCTTTCCTTTACCATCCCCAGGACAACACTGTCGGGAACGAGTTCACCTTTGTCCATGTAAGATTTGGCCTCCTTGCCAAGGGCAGTGCCTGCGGCCACAGCTGCTCTCAGGAGATCGCCGGTTGAGATCTGGGGAATGGGATACTTTTCAATTATTTTTTTGGCCTGTGTGCCCTTGCCTGCTCCAGGGGCGCCAAGAAGAACTATTCTCATAGAAGAACCTCCAACAAAAGATTTTAAAATTCAGGTTAACAATGTAAGTTACTCGAAAGATTTATTTAAAGCAATTTTAAAATTATAATCATGACATTAAATTCCTTTATATTAATGAGGCTTCCAGGAACGACTTCAATTGCGACAGCGCCATTTTTCTGTGACTCAGTGAATCCTTTTCTTCGGGAAGCATCTCGGCAAAGGTTTTGGAATACCCTTTGGGATAAAATAAAGGATCATATCCAAAACCAGACCCTCCGGTTATTCGATTCCCGATAGTCCCTTCCGCAAATCCAGTGAATGTCCTGACAGTACCGTCAGGCAGGGCAAAAGCAATGCAGCACACAAAACGCCCCCCCCGCTTTTCGTCGGGAAGTTGCTTCATTTCTCCAAGCAGCTTCTCATTATTGGCCCTGTCGTCGGCATCAGGCCCGGCATAACGCGCCGACAGTACTCCCGGCGCATAGTTTAACGCATATACTTCAAGCCCGGAGTCATCGGCAATCGCGGCCCTGCCTGTGCACCGGGCTATTGTCAACGCTTTCTTGACCGCATTCCCTTCAAAGGTATCGGCATCCTCCTCCACTTCCGGACAGGAAGGGAAGTCATCCAGGGTAAGTAAAAGAATCCCTTTGAAAATACGGCTTATTTCTTCAACCTTTTTCCTGTTTCTGGTAGCCAGCACAATCTCCATAGTGGTGAAAATAGCCTTTTCGTTCATTTTTGTCAAGCATGAGGACCGACGTAAGATGCTTGACGGTCTCTCAGGCTATATGCTAACCTTATTAGGATTATTTATTCTTTGAAACAGCTTTCACATATTAATTTAAGGAAAGGTGGTGATTTGATGTCGTTAGACACAGAAAAGAAAAAGGAACTCATCGACTCCTTTAAAGTTCATGACCATGATACCGGTTCGCCTGAGGTGCAAATAGCGCTTCTGACTGAAAGGATTGTCTATCTCACAGAGCACTTCAAAACTCATGCCAAGGACCATCATTCGAGACGTGGGCTTTTAAAGCTCGTAGCACAAAGGAAAAAGCTTCTCAATTATCTTAAAACTACCGACAAAATCCGCCATGACAAGGTAATAGAACGCCTGGGGCTCAGAAAGTAAACCCTGTTGGAAAGCAGGCGACTTTCTAACAGTACAAATCGTATTCCGCGGCAACGCCAAATTCAAATTAAGGAGACTGGGAGAAACTTTGGTTACTAATGTAGAGCTTGAGATAAGAGGGAAACGCCTGATTCTGGAAACAGGGCTCATGGCAAAGCAGTCGGGTGGGGCTGTGGTTTTGAGATACGGGGATACTGTTGTCCTTGCCACAGCAGTTGCAGATAAAAGAGTGAAAGAGGGTCTTGACTTCTTCCCCCTCACTATAGATTATCAGGAAAAAACATACTCTGCCGGGAAAATACCCGGGGGCTTTTTCAAGAGAGAGGGCAAACCTTCTGAAAAAGAAGTCCTGACCTCCCGCTTCATTGACCGTCCGATGAGACCTTTGTTCCCTAAAGGCTTTTATTCCGAAACCCAGGGGATCATTTCGGTCCTGTCTTACGGAGACGAAAACATTTCGGACATATTGGGCATCATAGGCATGTCTGCAGCCGTTCACATATCGGACATCCCGTTTAACGGGCCGGTTGGGGCCGTACGCGTCGGAAGGTTCGAAGGCGCGCTCATCGTCAACCCTGATCTGACTGAAGTTGAAGGGTTGGACCTGAATTTGGTTGTGGCCGGTACAGCGGATGCTGTCATAATGGTTGAAGGCGGAGGCTCTGAAGTTTCAGAGACCGCATTGCTTGAGGCCATTACTTTTGCGCATGAAGAAATTAAAAAAATAGTGGCCATCCAGATCGAACTCCAAAAACTAATAGGAAAAACAAAGAGGGCCGTTGCTCCTGTCGAAGACCCGGTTGAACTTAAAAAGGAAGTCAGGGCCTTTGTGGCAGAGAGAATAAAGGAAGCAATCAGCATCCCCGGAAAACACCGCAGGCAGGAAGCGCTCAACCTGATACTCGAAGATGCCATTAAGCAGTTGAACACTCCGGAGGAAGCCGAGAAATTATGCGGCAAAGCCCAAAAAGACCTGACGAGAGATATCGCCAACATTTTCGACGCTTATGAAAAAGAAATAGTCAGAAATATGATTCTTCAGGAAGGGGTTAGAGCAGATAACAGAAGACCTGACGAGATAAGGCATATTACATGCACTTTAGGCTTTTTACCCAGGACGCACGGCTCGGCGCTCTTTACCAGGGGCGAAACTCAGGCGCTTGTGGCAACGACCCTCGGCACAGCCGATGATGAGCAGAAAATAGATTCGCTCGAAGGCGAAATGTATAAAACTTTTATGCTGCACTACAATTTCCCCCCTTTCAGCGTCGGCGAGGTAAAGCCGCTGCGTTCACCCGGAAGGAGAGAAATAGGACACGGCGCCCTGGCAGAACGCGCCCTTAAATATGTACTACCGTCTAAAGATGTGTTCCCCTACACTATCAGAGTAGTTTCCGACATTCTCGAATCCAACGGTTCTTCATCAATGGCAACGGTTTGCGGGGCAACGCTCTCACTTATGGACGCAGGTGTTCCAATATCTGAACCCGTTGCAGGAATAGCTATGGGCCTTGTCAAGGAAGGCGAACAAGTCGTTGTTCTGACCGACATCCTTGGTCTGGAAGATCATCTTGGGGACATGGATTTCAAGGTCGCAGGTACGGAAAATGGTATCACAGCCTTTCAAATGGATGTCAAGATCGGCGGAGTAAGCCAGGAGATATTGCAAAAAGCCCTTGAACAGGCCCGCATTGGAAGGCTCCATATACTGAGTAAAATGAAAGAGGCCATGCCCTCCCCCCGTCAAACACTTTCTCCCCATGCGCCGCGTATATATACGATGCAGATAAGGCAGGAAAAAATACGCGATGTGATCGGGACAGGCGGAAAGGTCATCCGGGGCATCATAGAACAAACAGGAGTCAAAATAGACATCAACGATGCCGGGATTATCAATATCGCCTCATCTGACGAGGCATCGGCACAAAAGGCAATAGAAATCATAAACGGCATTATCGCCGAAGCCGAGCTGCATAAGATCTACATGGGGAAGGTGGTAAGAATAGCCGATTTCGGCGCCTTTGTAGAAATTCTTCCGGGAGTTGACGGTCTCCTGCACATATCGCAAATATCCGAAAAGCGCATTGCCAAAGTCACCGATGAACTCAATTTGGGTGACGAAGTGCTGGTAAAGGTCATAGAGATAGATAATCAGGGGAGAGTTCGGCTCAGCAGAAAAGAAGCAATGAAAGAACAAAGCAAATAAGTTTATGGGTGAATGGGTATTTGACCCATTGACCCGTAGACTCATGTACTGTCACTATGTTCACTAAAAGATATCTCGATAACGGCATTCCAGTTGTAATGGAGCAGTTGAAAAATTACCGCTCCGTTATAGTGGGCATATGGGTGAAGGTCGGGTCCCGCAACGAAACCCCTGACAAGAACGGCATCTCCCATTTTCTTGAGCATATGTTTTTTAAAGGAACGGAAAAGCGCTCGGCCACCGATATAGCTGTAGATATCGACTCGCTGGGAGGCGATCTCAACGCCTTCACGTCAAGAGAAAACACCGTATTCTATGTAAAAGTCCTCGATGAGTATATAGACAAGGGCATAGAATTACTGAGCGATATTTTCCTGCATTCGACTTTTTCAGAAGATGAGACTGAAAAAGAAAAAGGCGTCATAAGAGAAGAAATAAAGCTCGTCGAAGACACGCCGGACGATTACATCCACGATCTCTTCAGCCAAACCGTTTGGGGCAATACAGGGCTGGGGCAGCCGGTGCTGGGGCGGCGCGATACAGTAAAATCGTTTACCCGGGAAGACCTGGTGTCCCATGTAAAAAAATACTACGGCACCTCTGATACGGTCGTATCTTGCGCCGGCAACTTTAATCCCGACGCCGTTGTGGGCCTCCTCAACCAACATCTCGGCTCGTTGAGGAGGGGTTCTGAACCGGAGCTGTTTCCAACTCCCAGCTTTAAAACCGATGTTGCGCTTTTTCCCAAAGACCTTTCCGAAACACACATCTGTGCCGGAGTAAAAGCTCTCCCCTTTGCCAGCGAGGACCGTTACGCGATCAGTATCCTGAATACCATCCTCGGTTCCAGTGTAAGTTCCAGGCTCTTTCAGGAGATTCGCGAGAGAAAGGGCTTTGCCTATTCTATTTATTCTTTTTCATCATCATATATAGATACCGGCTTCTGGGCTGTGTATGCCGGTACGGGGCGGAAAAAAGCCCTCATCGTTACCGAACTGATCATAAAGGAGATGAGAGGTCTGTCCTCATCGCTAACAGATGTAGAGTTAAGGAGAGCAAAGGACCAGCTTAAAGGCAACATCGTGCTTGGGCTGGAGTCGACAAGCAGCAGGATGCAGAGCATTGCCCGCCAGGAAATATATTTAGGCAGGAATTTCAGCCAGAGTGAGATCATGAAGAGTATAGAATCAGTGACAATCGATCAGATAAGAGAACTGTCGCACCAGCTCTTAAATGACGGCCATTTGTGCCTGACCGTCCTGGGCCGCGTAAAAGAAGAGGAGTTTAAAAACATTATAGCCTGAGCAGTCCACCATGCTGAAAGAACTGCGAATTAAAAACTTTACAATAATTGACAGTCTTTCTATTGGTTTTGAGCCCGGTCTTAACATACTGACAGGCGAAACCGGCGCCGGCAAATCAATTATTGTCGACGCACTTGGGCTCCTCCTGGGCGGCAAGGCATCTCAGGACATGATCAAAACAGGCCGGAAGGAGGCCCACATAGAAGCCTTCTTCGATGATACCGGCCATCCGCTGCTTGACGAACTCTCCATCGAAAGCGATACTGGAATTATCCTGCGGAGGACCATTGCGTCGCAGGGCAAAGGAAGAACTTACATCAATGATACCCCTGTCAGCGTACAGACCCTTTCCGCCATAGGTAGGGACCTCATCGACATCCATGGTCAGCACGAACATCAGGGACTCCTCAAAAAAGACAACCACATGCTCTTTATCGACAATTACGGCAGCCTGACCGGCTGTGTCGCCGCGGTACAATTGCTCTTTAATGAGATAACAGGCATCAGGAACACTATAACTGCAATGAAAGAAAGGATGCGCGAACGCGCTCAACGAATAGAATTTCTAAGGTTCCAGATCAGCGAAATAGATTCAGCCGGGTTAAAAGAAGGCGAAAAGGCGCTCCTTGAAGATGAGCGCTCCATACTGCTGAACCTGAGCAAGCTCAAAGAATCTTCTGAGACCGCCTACCTTCTGCTATACGATTCAGAAGGCTCGTCCCTTGAAAAATTAGGGTCTGTTATGGCGAAAATAGGCGATATCGCGCAGATAGACCACGATGCCGGAGATATTTTAAAAAACCTCCAATCCGCAATCCCGCTGATTGAGGATTCCGCCATTCTCCTGAGAAATCTGAAAGAAAAGTACGATATCGACCCGCAAAAACTCGGGGAGCTCGACGAGAGGCTCGAAGTGATAAAGCGACTCGAAAAAAAATACGGTGAAGACACAGCAAGCATCTTCTCATACAGAGATAAGGCGTCGGAAGAGCTTGAAAATCTTGAGCGCATTGAAGAACAGTTGGAGGGACTGCAATCCTCACTGGCTTCAAAGATGGCGTCTCTCACCCCGGCTGCTGAAGAGTTGTCAAGGATGCGGCATGCAGTCGCACAAAAGCTGGAGCCCATGATTACAGGCGAATTGAAGGAACTGGGATTTCAGAAAGCGGTGTTCATGGTTGATATAAAAAAAAGGGAGGCCGTTGCGGCAACAGGCGTGGATGATGTCGAGTTCCTTTTCTCTGCAAACCCTGGCGAGTCTCCCAGGGCCCTCATTAAAGTGGCTTCAGGCGCCGTATGCGCACTCTTATTTTTGACGAAGTCGATGCCGGCATAGGGGGTATAACTGCTCAGCACGTAGGCAAGAGACTCAAGGACCTTGCGGGCAGCAGCCAGGTGCTTTGCATTACTCACCTGCCGCAGATCGCCGCGCTTGCCGACCATCACCTTAAAATCGAGAAAATCCTTGACGACAGCAAAACAGTGGTGACCGTTATTGCACTGTCAGGCACCGAGCGGCGGAATGAGATCGCCCGGATGCTCAGCGGCAGAATTACCGAGGGGTCGATCAAGCACGCCGGAGAGCTGTTAGGGGCTGAGAATACAGAACTTGCGCATTGACAAAGGTAACAGTGAAAATTAGAATGAGGGGATAAATATGAGCAAAACGCCAAAAGGGAAAATTATTATTGACAAGGAACTGTGCAAAGGATGCAAGTATTGTATCGAGGCATGCCACAAACTTTGTATAGTTCCTGACACTCAGTTCAACCGTGTGGGCTATTTCCCGGCCCATTTTTCACATCCCGAACACTGCACCGGCTGTGCGATGTGCGCCCAGATGTGTCCTGAAATAGCCATCGAGGTTTGGAGAGAAGATAAATAATTATACGAGCACTCAAGTTACCTGATTTTTAATTTCCTGAAAATATCCATTACTTCCGCTGCGGAAAGCTGCCCCGGTGCTGAGGGTTTATTGATAGACCCATAAGCAATCAGCGAGCCAAAAAGCGGACTGAATACCCGCGAGGGCAATCCCTTATCACCCATAGCTATAGTTATGATGCCTTGACTCCTGTGCCGCAGCGTAAGCAGCATAAGCCTTATGAAATCATTGTCCTCTTTTGCCGTTACCGCCAGTTTCACAATATCTGCGCCATCCTGTCTCCCTGACGCAATGATCTCCTCAAGAAAATCGTCAGCCGGAGCTGATTCAAAATTGTGGTAAGAACCGATAAGAAGCCGTCCTTTATCACCGCACAACTCTTTTGCCTGCTTCAGAATATCGCCTGAAAGCACCTCCACATCAATTGCATCGGCAAAAGGAATTACAAGGCGATACATAGCCATCCTGTCCTGAATTTCTCTCCTGCCGCCCTCTTTGATGTCCCTGAGCGTGGCAATAACCGGTTTGCCGAACTTTTCCACTGCTGACCGGAAGACGTCGAACAAGTGTTCCGGCATGATGGAATCGAACATATCAACCCTTAATTCGATGATATCCGCGCTGTCCAGACCCTCCGGCCTGAGATCGAAGACATCGGAATCTGTAAGGACTCCGGCAATTAGAGGCACATCCCCCAGTTTGCGACTGCCGATATGCAAATTCATAGAAATAGTATAGTGAGTTTGCCCTCTGAAACACAAACGGCAGACTCTGCCTCCTTGTAATTCAAAGTGGGGACATATAACAAACTTAGCAATTGCGAATTTGTTCAATCACTTGCATTTCAGTAGTCTTTTAAGTTAGCGTAATAACATTATTTTATAACTTTATAACTTATGGATTTATAAATAAATCTTTCTTGGAGGGTAGGATGAAAAAAATGGTGACCAGTCCTCTCATAGCTCAACTATCAGTGTTAATAATGAGCGTTATGCTTCTGTTTGCAACCGGCGTGTCTGTTTTTGCCGACGAGACGGTAAAGATCGGCTTGAGTTACCCGGAGACAGGTACTTACGCGAAGCAGGGGATAGATGAGAAGAGGGCGGCAGACCTTGCGGCTGAAGAAATTAATGCAGCAGGCGGTATTTTAGGGAAAAAGATACAACTCGTCTACAGGGATTCGCAGGCCAACGCAAAAATTGCAAAACAAAATGCAATAGACCTTTTCGATAAGGATGGCGTGCAGATGTTGTTCGGCGGCTCCTCCAGTGCCGAGGCAATTGCTGATGGAAAGGTCGCTTTGCAGAGAGGCAAACTCTTTTTCGGCACCCTGACCTATGCTACGTCAACCACTGGTGAAGAAGGCCATAAGAATATATTCAGGGAATGTTACGACTCATATATGGCAGCAAAGGTATTGGCGCCTTATCTGAACGAACATTTTGCCGGGAAGAAGTATTTTTACATTACTTCTGATTACACCTGGGGATGGACCACGGAAGACGCCATCAGAAAATTCACAAATACAACTGACAAGACTGAAAATAGGGGGGTTTTAACACCGCTTGGCGCTATGGACTATAAGGATGCGTTGAATGCCGCCAAAGAGAGCAATGCCCAGGTTCTGGTGCTGACCGAGTTTGGACGGGATATGGGGATTTCGGTAAAACAGGCTTACGATATGGGGTTGAAAAAGACTATGCAGATTATAGTTCCTAACCTTACCCTCGGGATGGCGGAAGTGGCAGGCCCCGAGGCCATGGAGGGCATAATAGGCGCGGAGCCGTGGAACTGGACCATCCCATTTAAATACAACTATCCTAAAGGGATAGCCTTTGTAAAAAAATACGATGAGCGATACAAGGAATATCCTTCAGAAGCCGGCGCATCGGCATACGTTATCCTTTACGAATATAAGGGTGCTGTAGAGCGCGCCGGTACCTTCGATACAAAAGCTGTTATAAAAGCGCTTGAAGGCCATAAGTATACCGGCTTGAAAGATGAGCAATATTGGAGGGACTGGGACCATCAGTCTGTGCAGACCGTTTATGCGGTCAAATGCAAACCCGCAGATGAGGTCAAGAAGGATAAATACCAGGAGGATTATTTCGAGATCATAAATGCCCTGAAGGGCGACGATGCTGCCATAGGTCAAAAAGACTGGACTGATGTAAGGGTAAAGGTCGGAGTGCCTGCTGAGCTTGAGGAGGCTAAATAGATTGATCGGCACCCGGTACAGAAAAGTTCCATCATATCATAGAGGACAATAACTTAAATCCCCCCATTCCCTTTGAAAAGGGAATGGGGGGATTTAATTAGACAGAAAAGAGGGCGAAATG
>JBEKJD010000161.1:0-7301 GCA_050011415.1 Dissulfurispiraceae bacterium
ACTCAGGCCGATATTCTCTCGATACTGGGTATAAGAAAGGAGAACACCTTCAAAGACCTGCTCAAACATATACTGGGCGAACCGCTTCCTGAGTGCAAGATGGGGGACTTTGTGGGAGATATCATGACTTCTCCGGCGCACACTATTAAACCTCGGGCCAATATCGCTGAAGTTGCGTGTCTCATGGATACGAAGAGCATAAGAAGATTGCCTGTGGTGGATGACAACAATATGCTCGTAGGGATCATTTCTCGGGCTGATATCCTGAAAGCTGTAATAAAGAAATTGACATAGATTTTTGCCGGCAAACTGGTGATACATGAAACTTTTTCCAAAAAAAGTAGATTTTTTTGAATTGTTCGACAGGGCCGCACTTAATATTACCAAGGGCGCTGCCCTGCTTGTCGATCTTATGGAGCATTTTGATAAGGCCGACGATATCATAAAGCAGATATACGAAGTCGAGCAGGAAGGTGACATGCTGACTCATGACATTATGAAGAAACTTAACAAGACCTTTATCACTCCTATCGACCGCGAGGACCTCTATGCCCTCGCTTCGCGTTTGGACGATGTCATCGACTTTATCTGGGCAGCAGTAGACAGAATGACTGTATTCAAGATAGAAGACTCCACAAAAGAAGCTATTTCCATGTCGAAGGACCTTCTCACAACCACCGAGGTCATCCACAAAACTATCCAGAAACTCAAAGAAAAGAATTACGTCCATGTCCAGGAATACTGCATTGAGATAAACAGACTTGAAAACAGGATCGACCGGGACTTCAGAGACGCCCTCGGAAGACTTTTCGAAGAAGTGACGGACCCTATCTTCATCATCAAATGGAAAGACATCTACGAATTCCTCGAAGACGCTTCAGACCGCTGCGAAGATGTGGCCAATATTCTGGAAGCCATAGTTCTCAAAAATGCATGAGACCTATTTTTTGCTGGTAAGTGTAATCGTCCTCTCGGTTATTTTCGACTTCATCAACGGTTTCCATGACACCGCAAACGCCATTGCCACTTCAGTATCCACGAGGGTCCTCTCTCCCCGGACAGCAGTAATCATGGCGGCAATTCTGAATATGGTTGGCGCATTATCAGGGACTGCGGTGGCCCATACCGTAGGAGCGGGCATTGTGGAAGCTGTCAGTATAAATCAGGTTACCATCCTTTCGGCCCTCCTGTCCGCCATAATATGGGACCTTATTACCTGGTATTTCGGACTTCCCACGTCATCGAGTCACGCTCTTATCTCCAGCATTGTGGGTGCGGCTATCGCCGCCTCAGGGACTGCGGTGGTCATCAGGTCAGGTGTCTACAAGGTATTTCTCGGACTCATTCTTTCCCCGGCTATTGCTATCGTGCTCGGATACCTTTTCATGCTGCTGCTTATGTGGCTCTTCGGGCACACCTCACCTGCCATGGTCAACTCCATTTTCAGCAGGCTCCAGATAGGCTCTGCCGCTTATATGGCTTTCAGCCACGGCGGCAATGATGCACAAAAGACCATGGGCATTATAACCATGGCACTGGTGAGCTATTACAAACTCCCTAACTTCCATGTCCCTTTTTGGGTCATCATCCTCTGCGCCCTTGCAATGGCTATGGGTACCGCGGTGGGAGGCTGGAGGATTATTAAGACTCTCGGCGTACGCCTTGTACACCTTCGACCTATCGACGGTTTTGCCGCTGAAGCCTCGGCAGCAACGCTCATCGAGATAGCCTCTCACATCGGCCTTCCCCTTTCCACCACCCATGTTATCTCCTCTACAATAATGGGAGTAGGCGCATCGAAGAGGCTTTCGGCAGTACGATGGGGAATCGGGGGGAACATCATCATGGCATGGATTCTGACCCTCCCCTCATGCGGGCTTCTTGCATGGGGACTGTGTAAAGTCGCTATGAGATTACAGTAGTCTGTCCCTATTCACTGAGTGTGCTACAATAATCAAGCGCCGGCAAGGCTGACGCAGTGATATAATATTCAAAAGTGGAATATTGCGGATAGGCTTCTATAGCAAGGAGGAAAAATGGAGAAGAGCTTTGTTCTTTTGGTGGTGGTTGCAGTATTTCTGTGCTTTTCCCCGGTATCAGCGGACGAAGTTATAAATGGCGCCGGATCGTCATTTGCTACTCCAGTCTATCAGGCATGGGCATATGATTACAACAAGTTAGGCGGTGGAAGGCTTAATTATCAGTCAATCGGTTCCGGGGGGGGGATAAGGCAGATAATCGAGGGAACAGTGGATTTTGGCGCATCCGACGACCCCATACAGCCTGACAAACTCAAAACTCTCAACCTGCTCCAGTTCCCCACAATGATAGGCGGCGTTGTCCTGGTGGTAAACATTGACGGGGTCAAAGAAGGACAGATAAAGCTGGATGCTGAAGCTGCCTGTAAGATTTACCTTGGTGATCTAATGTTTTGGGATGATGCAAAGATCAAGGGGCTCAATCCATTTTTAAAACTGCCTCATGCAGGAATATCCGTTGTTTACAGGGCTGACGCCTCAGGCTCTACCGCCATTTTCACAAATTTTCTTGCGGGGAAATGTGCAGACTTCAAATCCAGGGTTGGAGCGGGAAGTTCAGTGAAGTGGCCGGTTGGTATTGGCGGCAAGGGGAACGAAGGAGTTACTAACTATGTTCAGAGGACCGTCAACTCCATTGGATATGTGCAATTTGCCTACGCTAAACTGAACAAGCTCACTTATGTCTTATTAAAGAACAGGGCAGGGAAATTTGTCGAGCCGGGCTGTAAGACTTTTGAAGCCGCTGCCAGGTCTGAAAAATTCGATGCGAAGAAAGATTTTTATGTATGGCTCAATGACACCCCTGGTAAAGAAGCCTGGCCAATTACGGGAGCAACCTTTATTCTACTTGCAAAGGACCGTAAGGATGTTAGCATGAATGCGATAAAATTCTTTGACTGGGCGTTTAAAAACGGGGATCCCAAGATTAAAGAACTTGCCTATGTGCCCCTACCCAAGTCCCTGAAGAATAAGATAAGAGAATACTGGAAATCAAACGGGATTTACTAAACTCGGACTTATAGAGTATCAAACACATCGTGCGGCCTATCGCCGGTGCTCCCCGGCAAAATAAATATTATTGAAATAATATAGCCTTTCTCTGCTTTGCATGTACATTCTGGGATAAGATATCTCTCAAAATAGGAAGTTCTTCCAATATACTCTCTCCCCTCAGGCCTGCTATTCTTAAATCAGGAAGGCATCTTATCAGTAGGAGGTGAATGAAAATGCTTACGTATGAGGAAGATTCCAACATCTTGAAGAAAGCAGCAATGTTGCTGCTGGGGCCTGTGGTCGGGTTAATCTATGTAATTTTCCTGCCGTTTGTATCAATAGCGACACTAATCGTGATGGTCGGCGGAAAGGCGCTGGAAAAGCTATGGAGTCTGGCAAGGAACATAGTCTATTTCGGCTGGAGACCGTCGGAGGCATATCTTTCTGGAAAAAAGAAAAAGGACAACAAATAGCGGCAGAAGACGAACGCTGGAAAGATTGTAATAACACTGCACGTACGGTGCTGAACGCCGTACGTCGAAAAGGAGGCGCCAGATGAACACTCTATTTGATTTCGTAACACACATTAAGGGAGTTGAGTACCTTGCATCGGTCAGTTTTATTGCCGTGTACCTCATTTACTCGGAATTCCTGAAACCCAGACCTTTCAGCACGGTGGTACAAGCAGGTAAGGAGGATATCGAATATCTCAGGAAAGAGGGATCTCATGAGGTGCTAAAAACCATGAAAAGGGTAATAACCGCCCCCTTCGTCGGTTTGATGTATGTAGCTATGCTGCCTTTTGCATTTTTGCTGGCTCTCGTTTCAACTGTTGCCAACAAAGCATTGGGTTATGCAGGCAAAGAGATGTCCTTTGGATGGAGGCCCATAGAAGCTTATTTGTCAGGGAAGAAAAGCGAAGGGAAAAAGAAAACTGAAAAAAAGTAGAGCCGGCGTAATTGTCGCCATAAGCAGATCAGTCCCGGCCAGGAGCCTCTGACCTTATCGGGACTGATCAGTGGGGCTTTGAGGCTATTTCAGGCTCCATTATTATCAATCAGGAGCGATTATTCCGGATAAATAATATCATATCTTCCGGTACTGGCACATCGAATGTAAGCAGTTCGCCTGATATCGGATGATTTATGATAAGCCGTGAGGCATGCAGAAGGTGCCTCGGAGTTTCCTGCCAGGGTAGCGGGTCGTAATATCCGGCTTTGACATTTTTTACAAACGCAAGAAATTCATCGTCGGTCCTTCCATATAACTTATCACCCACCAGTGGATGACCGGCATGTGCCAGATGGATCCTAATCTGGTTTGTTCTGCCGGTGACGGGCCTGCACCTGACCATCGTGGATGATGCAAAACGTTCCATTACCTCAAAAGTAGTGGCGGAGTATTTGGCGCCTGCGCCGTCATCTAATACGACCTTATTTTTTATCGAGATGCAACTGTCACGATCAGGCACTAAAAACCCTTTGACCTCAAAGGAATCGTTATTGATCACTCCACGGGCTACCGCAATATACTCTTTTCCTACTGTTCCGGCTTCAAACTGCTGCACGAGCGACCGGTGTGCGATTTCTGTTTTTGCAGCAATGATTATACCGCTTGTTTCCCGATCCAGGCGATGCGCCAGGTGAATGGCGCCATGAAATCCCTTACCGGCCATTCGTTCACGCAATAGAAAGATTAAAGTGTTCCTGATGTAATTACCATCAGAATGCGACGGTAGGTTGCCGGGCTTATTTGCAACAAGAAAGGTTTCTTCTTCATGTATAATCTGTATATTTATATCAACAGGGGGTTCGCTGCGAACATCCGAATAAGCTACAATATCATTTTTTTTCAGGAGATGATCGGATGTTGTTGCCTTCCCGTTGACTGTCACCTTCCCGCGTCCAATCATCCGCTTCCATTCTTCGCGGGTCTGATACTTGAAGCGCCGCGTGAGGAAATCCATTAAACTCCTGCCGGAAAACTTCGATGATATCCTGGATGAAAGTGTAGTTTCTTCTGTCATGCAATGTGCTCTCCGGGGCTGGATTTCATGCCCGAAGTTTACCGGATCAAGGCCTGTCTTTACGGGTAGTTTTTTTATGTCCGGTACTAAGTGTTCGGCCTTTTTTCCCTTTAATCGCACTGTTCGATTTTCTTGCGTCAAAACGCTCCGGCCGCACTCTGTCCGGGTTGTCCTGTGGAGGGCTGTAGTTTTGTTTGACAGCCTTTTTCACTCTCATCCTCAAACCCTGAACAAGCTTGCCGTCAAGCGCTTTTATCGCTGCAACGGCTTCGAAATCTTCCGGCATATCGACGAATCCGAAACCCTTCGACTTGCCTGTGGATGCATCCATGACTATGTTGAGTGACTTTATCCTCCCGAAAGACTGGAAGAGCTCGAATACTTCTTCCTCGTTAACTTCCCTGGAAAGATTGCGCACAAGTATATTCAATGCAGACTCCTCAACTAAATTCCCGCCCTGACGTAAACGTATAATGTAAAGTATACACTATTCATGGTCCTTGCATAGCCTGCATAATACAAAGGCAGACAAAGGAGAAGTGTTGTCTCATTATAGGCGCCTTAACAGAGAGAGCAGCGCGGCTTATTGCAACCGCTTATAGCATTATCAGCTCAGCGAGTTTTCAGCGTCCTTGTCTTTGCGTGCGTTGATGTGGATTATTATTTGGTCACATGCTCCCATAATCCGGGACCATTCATCAGTAGAGCCTTTCGAATAGATCATGTCTGCATATCTTATTATATCTCCAGCCTTATCATTGATATAAACGACGTCAGTTGCTGTTCTAATCCGCTCCCCATGCTCAACAATGCGCCTCTTCGCCTCGGGGTTGGGGGACCCGGGATCGTTTTCTAATGAGATATCAAGGATTTTATCTACTGAGTTTAAGATCACGTCATGGTCAAGCCGGTAATCACTTTGCATAGTTTCTCCTCATTATGTCTTCCGTATTATGTGGAACTTCTGTCTTTGATTGTACGCACTTCATCGAGAGAGAAATGCGCTTCCTCTGTAGGTCTACATCAAGTACATTTACAGTGACCTTCTGATTGACCTTCACCACTTGGGCGGGGTTTCTCACAAATCTGCCGGAGAGTTCACTTATGTGGACTAGTCCGTCCTGGTGAACGCCGATGTCCACAAAAACCCCAAATGCCGTGATATTGGTGACAATGCCGGGCAGCTTCATTCCTGGTTTAACATCTTCGATCTTCGTTATGCCAGGCGCAAACTCGAAGGCCTCGAATTGCTGTCGCGGGTCCCGTCCCGGCTTTGCGAGCTCTGCCATGATGTCGTTCAGGGTAGGCATTCCTGCTTTATCGGTCACATAGAGCGAAAGATCAATTTTCTGTCTGAGGTCCCCGTCCCGCATCAGGTCGTCGGCCCCGCAGCCAATGTCCCGCGCCATGGCATAAATTATATGATAGCTTTCCGGGTGCACCGCGCTCCTGTCCAAAGGGTTTTCCCCGTCCTGAATGCGAAGAAATCCCGCTGCCTGCTCAAATGCTTTAGGCCCAAGGCGCGGAATCTTTTTTAGTTCCTCGCGGGACTTGAAGGGGCCGTGTTCGTTCCTGTACTTAATAATCCCATTTGCAAGCTGCGGTCCCAGTCCGGAGACATATGTGAGTAGTTGCCTGCTTGCAGTGTTGACCTCAACCCCCACCCCGTTGACGCAACTTATTACGACATCGTCAAGGTTTTTCTTTAATGCGGTCTGGTCCACGTCGTGCTGATATTGGCCCACGCCGATCGATTTGGCCTCTATCTTTACCAGCTCGGCGAGCGGGTCCATAAGACGGCGTCCTATAGAAACCGAACCTCGCACGGTAACGTCATAGTCTGGAAATTCCTCCCGGGCCGCATCAGAGGCCGAATAAATCGACGCCCCGCTTTCATTTACCATCACAACCTTGATCTCCCCTGGAAGGCCTATGCCCTTAATGAAAGACTCCGTCTCTCTTCCGGCAGTCCCGTTGCCTATGGCAATCGCCTCTATCCCAAACCGGCCGCACAGGTCCCTCACTTTCACGGCAGCCTCAGTAGCTCCCTTGTCGCCAAAATGGGGGAAGATGGTATCGTTATGGAGCAGTTTCCCCTGCCTGTCGAGACATACCACCTTGCAGCCTGTCCTGAAACCGGGGTCAACGGCAAGGACGTTTTTTCTGCCCAGCGGCGGGGAAAGCAGGAGCTGCCTGAGGTTTTCGACAAAGACCCGTATTGCTTCTTCATCCGCCAGCTTCTT
>JBEKJD010000162.1:0-7293 GCA_050011415.1 Dissulfurispiraceae bacterium
ATTTAGAGTCTGTTTATAAACTGGCGCTGGGAAAAAAGTCGTCATTCCCGCGAAGGCGGGAATCCAGGATTTTCGAGAGGTAATGGATTCCCGCCTTCGCGGGAATGACAGAAAACTTGAGTTTATAGACAGAATCTATTTAAGGGTCATAATTTTTTGTTGTAAGCAAGTTTTCCTGATCACAATATCAGCGTACGTTTTTGCTGCCGGTATTCCATAAACTGTTTTTTCTTCTCCTCGTACCCCTTCTTGCCCATCATCCCGTAGGTGAGATTTTTTCCCTCCTCTACTCCGGGCTGATTAAAGGGATTGATTCCGATCAGAATACCGGTAAGCGCGGTAACCAGTTCAAAAAAATGATACAGCTGTCCGAGATAATAGGCATCAATCCGGGGTACTCTAATCGTAATGCTCGGTCGTCCGTTTTTTGAAAGCGCGATTTCAGAGGCTTCCTGCTCGATTTTAATCAATTCGGCCAGAGAATGACCGGCCAAATAGCCCATACCCTCAACATCCTTAAAGACACCGGCAATTTCAATGTCGGTCCCGTAGTCTTCCACTGCCAGAAATATAACGACCTTGTCCTGCGGCCCCTCCATCCATAGCTGCAACTGGGAATGCTGGTCCGTGGTGCCGGTAGAGGGATAGGGTGTAAGACCCTTGCCGTCTTTACCCAGGCTCTCAGCCCATAACTGACAGAACCAGTCTGAAAAGGCTTTTAAACGGTCGGCATAGGGTATCATCACTGTAATATCACGGCCCTTGAGCTCTTGCATCAGGAAGATGCCGGAGGCTGCCAGGTATGCCGGGTTTCCCCATATATCTGAATTCATGCAATTCTTATGGATATCAGCGGCGCCTTTCAGCATGGCATCGCTGTCTATTCCAACAGTTTCAGCGAGCAGCAGTCCCACAGAGCTCAAAACAGAATACCTACCGCCTACGCCAGGAGGAACAGGGAGTGACCGGAGTCCGAAATCGGTCACGATCTTTCTGAGATTACCCTTTGCAGGGTCCGTGGTAATGATAAGATGCTCTTCAGGTTTTAATGATTGATTTTTCAGTTGCTGCCATAAAATCATAAATGATGCGATGGTCTCGGCAGTGCTTCCCGATTTAGTAATGACATTTATTAAGGTATTTTTCAGTTCAACAAGATCGAGTATGATTTTTAGAGTTGACGGGTCTACATTATCGTAAATAAACACTCTCGGCCTGCCTCTGAGATTGTGAAAAGGATGCAGTGCTTCAAGAATTGAACGCGGCCCCAGCGCTGACCCGCCGATTCCCAGAAGGAGAAAATTATCAAATTTTCCGGCATACCCGGCCATATCTTTTATGGCAGCTGTGTCGGCCCCTGGAAGTGTGAGGAACGCGTTTTCAGTATCGTGTCCGGCCTGGAGCAGCTCGCTGAGCGCAGTGCGCTTTACGGAATTAAAATCATTTTTTGCAAGACCGCTTATTCCTATCGCATCCTGCATCAAGTTGGAGAAATCAATCTTTATCATTTTTTCTACCTCCGCTTCTTCAGAGTTATTACTATAACTATCAGAGCCAGCGCAGCAAGCGCACCTATAAATTTGGCCAGTTTCACGGCAATCATCAGAACAAGCACTGCGGCAACAAGGGTACAGTAAGACAATTAACCGCCTTTCTTAGCCATAAGTAAACCCTCTTTAACAATAAGCGCCATGACAACCGTGAATCCTGCCAGCAATCCCCATAAATTGATAAGCCTCAATATCGCCAGTATCATCAATATGGAAAGAACAATCAGCAGTTTAAAAACACTGAGGAAAACCATTTTAGTCCGCGGCTTTTCTGTTCCTATCAGAGCAGTGACACTCCAGGCAATCCCTCCCAGATTCCCGACGCCTATCAGTCCCCCTACAGCCATGCTGAAGGCAAAGCGCCATTCGGCAAAGAAAAGAGATAACAGGCAAAGCGGCGCGAGTATGATTAAAGACTGTTTAGACACTACCCTTACTATTTCCGTCATTGTCCCACTTGTCCGCCTTCCTCGCAATTCTGAGCAATTCCCTGAACCCTGAGATTATACCAATAATAAGAAAAATAAATGTCAACCAGGGCGATGTGCCGAACAAACGGTCGAGCCCGTAACCGATCGCCAGCCCGGCAAACGTGGAGACGACAAGCTGTATCCCGACGCTGCTTGCATCAATCAGATGGCCAAAAAATGATTTTTCAGGTTTCTTATCTGTCACAAAATGCCCCCTTCCACGAGCACAGCTCATCGTGCGGTGAGAGTTTAATTTTCAGAAAGCCATTGAGAGAAGAGTAATCTGCAGGGGAAATCGGGATGACCCTTATTTCTCCAGATATTTCCCTAATATTTTCAGGATGTCACCCCTTGAAATTATGCCGACCGGATGTCCGCTGCCATCTACTATAATCACCCGTCTTATTTTCTTTTGAATCAGGATCTGGTTCAGCTCCTGCAAAGTGGACTCTTCAAGGGCCGTGACGGCAGGAGAGGTCATGATATCGGCTGCAGTGCTGCCTGCGGCAGTGTACTTGTCGCCTTTTGTATCAGACAGGACGAGTCCCCCCAACTTTTTCGCGAAATCAGGTTCGCGCCGCATCTCGTTGAAGATAATATCAGACTCGGAAACTACTCCTGTCACCTTGTTGTCCTTGTCCACAACCGGAACAGCGCTTATATTCCTGGAAGTGAGCAGTCTGCTGACCTCTTCTATGGAGACTTCGGGGGTCACTGTTACAAGCTTTTTGGTCATTATATGGCGAGCCGGGACCCCCTCTTTTTTTACTCCAAACCTGATTTTGCCGGTATATACAGGGACGGCAAACTTGAGCAGTATGGTGTAGATCAACGCCCCCGCAGCCCATATCCCGACAGCTATCAGGATCTCAGGTTTTGTCGGGGAATATTCATAGATTTCCCCCAGGGTATCCGGAACGAATCCAGGGACTACAAGACCCATGCCTTTTTCTATATATACGCCGATTATTACAAAAATGCAGCTCATGTTAAGCGTCAGAAAGTTCTCGCGGGTCCTGGGGAAAAGGAACATGAAGAACGCAGTGATATTCAGAACAGTTGCAAACCATATCCAGGGGACAAGAGCTGTTTTCCCGTGGAGGCCGAAATATAGATACTGAATGGGATAGGTATCTATACTGCCTGAATAAAACTCCTTGAATACTTCTGCGCCGAGCAAGAACAGGTTAAGACCCATTGCATAAGCTACCAGCTCGGCAATCTTGAAAAGCGCACGGTTTTCTATCTCGACATTAGGGAACTTCCTGATAATCTGAAAAAGGACGATCATAATGGCAGGGCCGGAGCAGAAGGCCGAAGCAAGGAACCGCGGAGCAAGAATTGAAGCATTCCAAAAAGGCCTTGCAGACAGGCCGTTATAGAGAAACGCTGTTACGGTATGGATGCTGACCGCCCACGGAATAGAAAGCAGGATTAATGGCCCGATAACGGACATTTTGTATTCTTTTCCTATGGAGAGCCGGTACAGGACATAAAATGCAATAATAGTGTTGATGGCAAGATAGCCGTTCAATACCACGACATCCCAGGCCAGGAGGGAAGCCGGGAAATGCATGGCCCCGATTACCGGCAATATATGCCAAACCCTGAGAGGCTGTCCCATGTCCGCCATGATAAAAAGTATGCACATGGTAATAGCAGTTATCGCGAGCAGTTCTCCGAACAGTACGATTTCCTTGATCGGTTTGAAGTTGTATATATAGGCAGGTACGACAAGCAGGACCGCTGCTGCCGCAACCCCAACGAGGAATGTAAAATTCGAGATGTAAAATCCCCATGAGACCTGGTCTCTCATGGCTGTTATGATCAGGCCCCTGCCGGATTGCTCAATGTATGCGCTTGCTCCAAGGAGAATAAGCAAGGACAGGAATGCGAGCCAGCAGTAATACCTTCTGCTTCCAATGAAAACTTCCTTCAGGGCAATGAAAAAGTTTTTTATAATATGGGTCATGGCGCGATTTCTCCTACACTCCGTACGCAAAGAAGTAGTAAAACTTCGGGTTTGTATTCAGGTCCTCTTTGAGTCTGAATACTCTCTTGTGGTCAATCGCATACCTGATTTCGCTGTCGGGATCAAGGAGGTTCCCGAACTTCCGCGCACCCACAGGGCATGCCTCTACGCACGCAGGATACCGGCCATTCCTTGTCCGCTGAATGCAGAAGGTGCATTTCTCAACCACGCCTTTATAACGAGGCCGGTTTCCCAGGTAGTGTGTCTTCGGATTTATATCTTCAGGCTTTCTGTTCGGTTCTGCCCAGTTGAAATGTCTCGCCCCATAAGGACAGGCCGCCATGCAATACCTGCAACCTATACACCAGTTATAATCTACCACCACTATGCCATCGGGCTCTTTCCAGGTTGCCTGTGTGGGACACGACCTTACACATGGAGGATTTTCGCATTGCTGACACTGAACAGGCATATAAAAATAATCCGGCTCAGGGACCAGCGGAGGATTATAGTACTTCTCTGATTCCTCAAGGTCTATCCATTTTTCACCCTTTTTGAAACGAAGCACTGTAATCCAGTGTATCTGGGGATCTTTGGACTGATTATTTTCATCAACACATGCGTATTCACATCTTCTGCAACCAATGCACCTTGAAAGATCAAGGCCATACCCGAATAAAACCCCAGGCATAGGGTTTTCAAGGCCGACTGTTATCTCTTTTTTATATTTCTGTTCATATTCTTTTTCCAGGCGCTCAATGACCTTCTTTTTCTCGGCGTCATTCATTTCCAAAAAGTGCTTCTGGAAAAATGCCTCCCAGAAAGAGGCATCGGCTTTATTGAGAGGAAGCATGGCGCCGGCCAGCCCGGCAGCAGCCCCTGTCAAAAAGGTCCTCCGGTTCATATTAATTTCTCTTTTTTCCCCTGTTATTTTTTTCATAAGCGCCCCGATCAATCTCTCTATTTTATTTCAGACGGCCTTACCGGAGGCGGCAAGGGTTTGATAGGTTTGAACCGCGGCTCATGCGGCCAATGACAGTGTACGCATAATCTGTACAGTTTTTCTCCATTCCACATCCCTGTTCTCTTTCCATGCAGTCCTGCCTTCCAGTCGCGCAGTATTGTACCATGGCATTGGCCGCAAAGCAGGTAAGATTCATCAAAACTTATCAATTTGCCGTTTGCAAGCCTTAACCTGTCCCTGTTATCAGGATTATGACAGTCAAAACACCATCCACCGGGCATATGTTTAAGCACAATCTCCTGGTGCATTTCGAGTTTCCTCGGCGTCTTGTTGGCAGGCATATACATGTGGCATTGTGAGCACGGGAATATCCCCGGAGAAAAAGGCGGAGGAGGGACCAGGAAATGCTTTGGAATATCCCGTTCAGCAGATTCAACAAAAGAAGGATGGAAAAAGATCAAAAGAAGAAGACCTGCAAGGGAAATGAAAACTCTCTTATTGCATTTTTCCATTATTTGCCTTTGACCCCTTTTGATTATACTAAACGAGGGGTCAAAGGCAAATCAAGTATTTAATGCGATTCCTTGTAACCGAAGATGGGGAATATATGACTAAATACCCAGAAAAGAGCAAAAGGCATAAGAAATATACTTACAGCGCCGAAAAGGCCTTCTTTAAAGGTCTCCCAATCATGCGGTATTATCGGCAGATGATAATGCATGTATCCCAAAAAAGTCAGAGAGAAGGCCTGCCCACCTATAACAACATTGTATCGCATCATGAATACGCCGAAGAGCACCAGTAAAGAGCCGAGCACAGCCCTTCTCAACGTCATCTTCGGCATCAGGAAGAGAATAAACGGCACAAGGTTGCCGAGCCCGTACTGGTAAACGAATATATTCTCAAAGTCCCTTCCATAAATGACACTCCTGAGGATATCCCATGATTTCACAGCGGTATATCCCCTGAAGATAACATCCAACATCTCAAGGGTAATGGCTAAAATCAGAAAAAGCAGGAGGTATTTCGCGGTCATCTGTATCACGTGTATCTCGACACTCTTCAGCTCTTCTTTGGTTTGAAAGCCTGCATAACCGGCTTTTTTGCGCGACACAAACAGCTTCCTCAGCTCCATGGCCACTATGTAAGTGAGCATGCAAAGCGCAATCCCCGACACAATGGCAGACATGATGAATATAACAGGCATGAGCGGCGTCATCCAGAGGGCATTAGCCTTGACTGAGCCGAAAATGAAGCCGGCGTACCCGTGAAGGAAACAGGCAACAGGTATCCCGAATCCGGCGAGGAACTTAATTGCTTTTTCATCTCTCTTCAGGGCTTCCTCACTTATATCGTATACACCGAGAGTCAACGAACAGAAAATGAGGTACATAATCCATTCAAACAGGTTCTTGTCCTGCTTTTCTCTGAGGGCCAGAGACTTCTCGACAAAGTGCTTCCTGTATAAAAACCAAAGCTCCGATGCAACGATGGCGCCATAGGAGAAAAACACTATGCCGAAGGCGGCTATGGCGGATGTAAAATGCGGGGTCATCATGACGTTGATACCCCTGAACGGGTGCTGGAGATGGAGAACGATGGGCATAGGCGCGGCAAAAAGAAGGGCAAAGGAAAAGACGAGTGCAAATCGCGCAATGTCTTTCAACTCTTTTATTCCGAAGACATGATAGAGAGAGGAAAGGACAAAAGCTCCTGCCACGAGTCCTGTCATAAAGGGGTACATAACGATCTGAATGCTCCAGTAAATATACTCATTCGGAAGGACGAATAATTCCTTTAAGGTCCAGATTTCTCCATGAACCATGGCTATCTTACCTCCTCATCCAGACCTATATAATAGACCTGCGGTTTAGTTCCGTATTCGCTCTTCAATATGCTTACCCTCTCTGTCGATATTATCTTTGTTACAGGGTCATTTGGGTCCTTGAGGTTTCCGATCATCCTGGCGCCGAAAGGACAGGCCTGCACGCATGCGGTTTTCAAACCCTTTGTTATCCTGTGATAACAGAAATTGCATTTCTCAGCCGTGTGATATTTGGGGTGGAAAAACCTGACCCCGTATGGGCACGCCATAATGCAGTACCCGCAGCCGATGCACCATGTCCTGTCTACGAGGACAACCCCGTCAGGCGCCTGATAGGTGGCGCCAACCGGGCATACCTGCACGCAGGGCGGGTTATCGCACTGGTTGCAGAGCTTGGGTACAAAGTATGCTTTCTTGATATCCTCATTCTTTATGTCCTGATAATTGCCTAACCCGAGATCGATCTTGTTTGTCGTGAAACCGTCACGCCCGCCTTTCGGCGTATCGGCGAA
>JBEKJD010000163.1:0-7217 GCA_050011415.1 Dissulfurispiraceae bacterium
CCGTCTATTTTAATTCATCCAGGCTTAAGTTTTTAGTTGCTTATCTTCCTCAATTTCTGCTTTAATATTTTAGCAGGGATTATATCCCTGCCCTGTTAGTGATTAGGGGATAATGTTGATCTCGCAAATCGGACCTTTAGGGAGCTGGCGTAAAGTTAACGGTGTGCATATCTCCAACGAGAGAGCCTAAGTTACTTTCAAGGCGCCCACTTTAGATGACGGGGATCTGATTTTCATCTACACGGCAGGGTGGGTTTTAATATATTTTTTATTACGAAGCACATTAGTAACTACCAGGATTTTTTGGGGTACTGATTGGAAAGCTGCAATTGATGTTTTACAGATAAAGGAGTCAGGATGCTCTTGGTGAGTGTTACAGCATTTACAATACACAGATGTGTTCAGTGCGAGACATTGCACTATCCATTGTTTGCGTAATAATCATATCCTGCTCCTTGCACCCGCGCAGCTTTTCATTCTTTCGTATCACTGATACCCATTAATCCCCTGGTAGTTTTATGCAATCCGGTTGCCTCGCAGCAGGGAGTCTGTGATTTTGCTGTGCTAAACCGCAGCCGCATTGCAATAATAGTATTACAGGAGGACTGCCCGATGAGCAACACAGTGATCTATATTTTGGTGGCTGTTGCAGTAGGAATCGCGAGTGGTATCGTCTTTGTCGCAATCTATAGGATTACCCTTAAATCTGAAAGAGATTCGACAAGAAGAGAGCAGGAGCATGTACTTGAAGATGCAAAACGCGATGTGGAGGCAATTAAAAAAGAGGCAGCTATAGCTGCAAAAGACATTGCCTTTCAGGCAAAAATCGAATCGGAAAAAGAAATTCGTGAGAGAACTAAAGAACTTAACCAGTTAGACAAGCGGCTCAGGCAAAAAGAGGAACAGTTTGAGAAAAAGATTGAACAGCAGGAGAAAAAAGAATATGAGCTGAACAAGAAGGAAAAAGAATTCGGTACGAGAGAACGTTCGTTAGTAGACAAAGAGAACCACTCGGCACAGCTTATCAGGGAACAGACTCATATGCTTGAGAGAATATCAGGCTTCAGCGTAGAAGAAGCCAAAAAGGAACTGTTGAAGAGGGTAGAAGAAGAGTCCAGGTTTGAATCAGCGAAGCTGGCCAAGAAGATCGAGGATGAGGCAAGGGAGACAGCGGAAAAGAAATCCAAAGAGATCATAAGCTTTGCTGTTCAGAGGTATGCCAGTGATTATATTGTCGATGCGACAGTTTCTGCGGTAAGCCTGCCAAATGATGAAATGAAGGGGAGGATTATCGGCAGGGAGGGCAGGAATATCAGGACGTTTGAAGCCGCTACAGGAGTCGATATTATAATTGATGACACGCCCGAACTTGTAACGCTTTCAGCCCACGATCCTGTTCGGCGGGAAATTGCCAGGATTTCACTTGAACGCCTTGTCAACGATGGAAGGATCCATCCTGCCAGGATTGAGGAATTGGTAGACAAGGTAAAGAAAGAAGTTGAAATAACAATTAGAGAAGAGGGAGAAAAGGCAGTCTTCGACCTCGGCATATCAGGAATTCACCCGGAGCTTATCAGGACAATAGGCCGTTTAAAATACCGCTCATCATATGGCCAGAACATTCTTCAACATTCAATGGAGGTCGCCTACCTGGCAGGTATGATGGCAGGAGAATTAGGAGTAGATGTAAAGCTCGCAAAGCGCGGCGGCCTGTTGCATGATATAGGAAAGGCGGTCGATCACGAGATAGAAGGCTCTCACCAGGAGATTGGAGCTGCACTTGCAAAGAAACACGGTGAAAATGAAAAAGTGATCAACGCCATACAGGCGCATCATGGAGAAGTGGACTTCACTTCTGTGGAATCTGCGCTGGTCGCTGCCGGCGACGCCCTGTCGGCGGCAAGGCCCGGGGTAAGAAGAGAGAGCATAGAAAACTACTTAAAACGGCTTGAAAAACTTGAAGAGCTTGCAATGTCCTTTAACGGCGTTGAGAAATGTTATGCAATTCAGGCTGGAAGAGAGATAAGAATTATTGTAAAACCTGACGATCTGGATGATACCATGTGCGCAGTCGTGTCAAAAGAACTTGCGCGAAAAATAGAGGCCGAGATGACCTATCCGGGCCAGATAAAAGTTACAGTTATACGGGAAGCCCGCTATGTGGATTATGCGAAATAAATTAAATGCGAGGTCATGGGCAATGGGTCATAGGTTATAGAAACAGAAAAAATGACTTTTTTGTCTTTATTTCCCATTACCTATGACCCATAACCTATAACCTATATTTATGAATATTCTTTTCATGGGCGATATTGTCGGCAAGCTTGGCAGGCAGACTGTCCGGGCGCTTTTGCCGGGTCTCATGCAAAAATATAAATTGGACTTTGTTATAGCCAACGGCGAGAATGCGGCAGGCGGTTTCGGCATCAATGAAAGAACGGCCACTGAACTTTTTGGATACGGCGTTAACGTGATTACTACCGGCAATCATATATGGGACAAAAAAGAGGCCGTTTCCTACATTGCAAAAGAGAACAGAATATTGAGGCCGGTCAATTACCCTGCCGGAGTCCCTGGCACAGGAAGCATAGTTATTACGCTGCCCGGCAAGGAAAAGATTGCTGTAATAAATGTGTTGGGCAGAGTGTTCATGAATCTTCTTGATTGCCCGTTCAGAACAACTTTGCGCGAGGTCGAACAGCTTTCCGAAATAACGAATATCATAATTGTCGATATGCATGCCGAAGCGACATCTGAAAAAACGGCTTTTGGCTATTACATGGACGGCAAAGTCAGTGCCGTTATCGGGACCCATACCCACGTGCAGACAGCAGATGAGAAAATATTGCCTGGAGGTACGGCATATATTACCGACGTGGGCATGACTGGTCCGGATGTTTCGGTAATCGGAATAGAGAAGGACCAGATCATTGAAAGGTTTCTTAACCACATGCCGAGAAAATACGATGTTGCCGCAGGCAAAGGGCTGTTGTCTGCCGTTGTTCTGGAGGTAGATATAGATAGCGGCAAGGCTTCTTCGATACAAAGGTTGCAGCTCATTAATGGGCAATAGGCAATTGGCTATAGGCTATGGGATAGTAGTAATGTGTCTTTTTTGTTTTACTGCCCATAGCCCATCGCCTATAACCTATAGCCCGAATTTATAGGAGGCAAGTGTGATGCAGGCTAAAGTAAAGTGGGTACAGGGTCTTCAATTTGTCGGTGAGTCGGGCACCAATCATGAAATTGTAATGGATGCCGATGCCAAATACGGCGGAACTGATAAGGGGATGCGGCCGATGGAATTGCTTCTGGTAGCTTTCGGAGGATGTACGGGCATGGACGTTGCCTCTGTACTTCAGAAGAAAAGACAGCAACTGAACGGCATAGAAATAAGGGTAAATGGAACAAAAGCCGCGACCCATCCCATGAAATTCACAGACATTGAACTGGAATACGTCATTACCGGCAAAGACATATCGGAGGATGCGGTAAAAAAGGCCATTGAATCGTCGATGGAAAAATATTGCTCTGTTAAGGCAACTCTTGAAGGTGTTGCCAAAATAAATTATCGCTATACTATCGTCAACGCGTAAAGGAGTGCAATTCTGTAAATGCAGATGCGCCTAAACCTTCCATCCTATACGCAGACCGCCCCAATGCTTTCCGTCAACGAAAATCGGAGCTGAAACGTCTTTCATTTGGACAAATTGTCCTCCACCCATATCTCGTCTGTACGAGCGCAGCAGAAACTTATTCTGATTTTCCGCTGCGGCCTTTCCAGTCCTGTCTTTGAAAAACCGCTTATTCCGGCAATTGGCAGTGTTCCAGGCTACATCATCGTCAGTAACAGGTTTACGCTGAGGTTTGGAATACTGCAGATTATGAACAGGCAGAAAGGCGTTGCGATCAATGGCAACGCAAAATGCTATCCTTTGGTCAAACTTCGCTACCTCCTCCTGAATGGCAGGCAGAACACTCTCCAGAAAAGAGACAGCTCGAGTAGTAAACTGTTCAGGCTTTGTGCCTGGAATCGGGACATAATGTTCGTCAAAAAGATCATTCAGCGATATTCTCCCGCTCTCAACAGCCTTTTGAAAAGTGGCGGAAATCATGGCGGCTGACTCGATGGCTTTATCGACAAACATATTGTCAGTATTATCCAGGATTCTGAAACTTGATGTTGCATCCATAAGCGACTCAGCCGTGGACACCATATCGTTGGCCTCGGATGTTACTTCATCAGCCAGGCCCTTTACTTCAACGGTCAAAGCTGATGTTTTTGAGATATTCCTGGATATTTCTTCCGCAGCCAATGATTGCTCCTCAACAGCTGTGGCTATCTGGACCGTCTGGTCTTTGGCCGTTTGTATGGAATCGCAAATGCTGTCCAGCGATTGGCTCGCTTCTGAGATGATGGCAGTTACTCCGCTGACTTCTTCAGATGTAACAGTCATAGCTTTTGACGTTTCCTGCACTTCGTGCTGTATATGGCTGATCTTGGCTGAAATCTCGCCAGCGGCGTTTTTTGTTTTTTCAGCAAGCTTCCTGACTTCATCGGCAACAATGGCGAACCCTCTGCCCTGCTCCCCTGCCCGCGCGGCCTCAATAGCGGCGTTCAGCGCCAGCAAATTGGTCTGTTCGGCAATTTCTTTTATCGCGGTAATAATGCTGGAGATTTCGACCGCCTGGGTATTCATTTCATCAGCCATCGAAGCCAGGTTGGCTGTTGAACGATGGGCCTGCTCCACGCGTTGAGTGGCCCTTATCATAGCTGCCTTGCCGGTCTGGGCTGCGTCCATGGCAGCGCTGCTCATTTCAGCGGCTATAGAGGCGTTTTTAGCGATGTCTCCTATGGTTTGACTCATCTCTTCAGCGGCAACGGCTATTTGCTGCGCCTGCTCAGTTTGTTCCCCCGCATGCGCAGACGTTTTGTCGGCACTCCTCAACAATGAATCTGTAATGCCCACAGCTTTGTCTGTAGACGCTGCAACGCGATTAATCATGTCGCCCACTGACCGCACCATTTTGTCCATACCGGATCCCAGCATGCCTATTTCGTCTCCCGAAACAACTCCCATCTGCGTAGTCAGATCACCCGTGGCAATTTTCTCCATATTATTCTTTATTACAGATATCGGTTTCATAAGCTTGCTAATCAGAAGCGTCTGCGACACAGCTAACGCAACAACTCCAAAAAAGCCCAGCAATATATACATGTTCCGCAATTTATTTATCTTTTGAAAAGAAGCTGCGATCGGCACCCTGATGCTTACAGCCCCCAGCACTGTCCCTTCCGGAACGGCATGACAATATATACAGTTTTTTCCCATAAAATTTGACTTGGCAATATATGGATATACACCCCTTATGCATTCCCCCTCAATGCACACCTTTTCAATGCCTTTCCCTATAACCTCTTTCTCAGTATCATCGCCGGCGTAATCGCCAGGGTCGCCTTTGCCGTAGTTGTTGTCCAGGACTTCCGCCCTCACAACCCGCACATCAGCTATTTGACGCATGTGATCAAGAAAGTCTTTTTTCGAGTCCTTGATGTTGCCGGTTGCCATTAAGGTAGTAAGAGCGTTGAGTACCGTATATCTGTACCCTGCCATCGCGGCGTTCTGGTCCTCTTCAAGAACAATGTCGCGTGTATTACTTATGACCACAACCGTGGTAATAATAATTCCAAATGACACCATTATAATCAGAGGCAAAATTACTTTCCATTTGAACGAAAGATTATTATAGTTCACAGGTCTCCCCTCAGCAAAAATGATAAAAAATCTATAGCGCTGCATAACTGTGCAATGTCTATGCCAAACTGATAACGTCTTGATAATTAAGACAAGTCGTTTGGATTATAGAAAAAGGTTGTAATTATTACAATAGACAAAATCGCATTTATTACCAATTAGAGGCAACTATTGGGGGGGCGCAAAAAATATCAGGGGTTGCCCTCTCCGATCAGGTCTGGGCTGTCGATACTGTTTTAAACTTACAGCTTGGCGCCGAACCGGTAGTAGGCTGCGCAACTCCCCTCAGTGCTTACCATGCAGGCACCTACAGGTCTCTCTGGAGTGCACGCCTTGCCGAAGAGAGGGCATTCTGAAGGGATCTTTACTCCGCGCAGGACCAGCCCGCAAAGGCATCCTTTCGGTTCGGCAGCATCCGGGATATTCAGGTCGAACAGAGACTCTGCATCCCTGTGCCGCCATCTCTCCTTCAGCTTTAATCCACTGCCTGGCAATAGTCCTATGCCCCTCCAATAGCTGTCACAGGTCTCGAAGTACAGGGCAATGAAGTCAAGGGCCTTTTTATTCCCATCTTCGGTAACAACGCTTTTATATTGAATCTCAACACAAGCTCTTTCCTCAGCAATTTGTTTCAACAGCATCAGAATACCGCCAAGGATATCGCCGGCCCCGAATCCTGTTATTACACAAGGTTTTCGATACTTTTCAGATATGGGATTATAGATTCTGCTTCCAATAATTGTACTCACATGTCCCGGCATAAGAAAGCCGTCTATCCTCACGTCATCTGACTGCAGGAGCACTTCGAGCGCAGGGGGAACAAGCTTGTTCACCGGGAACAGATAGAAATTCCTGACGCCCTGCCGTTCAGCTTCAAATAGTGTCGCTGCGGCAGATGGCGCTGTTGTTTCAAAACCGGCGGAAAAAAATATTACCTTTCTGTTAATGTTTTCTTTAGCCGTTGCCAGGCAATCCAGAGGAGAATACACTATCCGGACATCAGCTCCTTCAGCCTTTGCTTCAGCAAGAGATTGTTGTCCCCCAGGCACACGCATCATATCACCGAATGTCATAAAGATCACTTCTTCGCGCTTGGCCATCGCGACAGCTTTGTCGACATCCCTGACCGATGTTACACATACGGGACAGCCCGGGCCGCTGAGCAACCTGAGGCCTTCCGGCAAAAGGCTCCGGATGCCATGTTTGAATATGGCCACAGTATGAGTGCCGCAAACTTCCATCAGGTTCACGGAACGGCCTATTTTATCGAAAAGATACCTGATCGATTTTTCCAATATAACACCTCGCATTAAAACAATCTGACAGTCACTTCTTCCCCTGCATCAAGCCCTAGCCTGGATTGGGGGATCACCACTATGCCGTCTGCCTTGACCAGAGTGGTAATGAGTCCTGATTTGCCCAATACAGGAAATGATAAAAGCACTCCCTCTTTTTCTTCCA
>JBEKJD010000164.1:0-7186 GCA_050011415.1 Dissulfurispiraceae bacterium
AGGAAGCGTCAGGTCTGCCCAATCGACTTGAGGCGGGGTATATTCCGCCGGTGTGTGACCTGTCAGGGTGGCGAGCAAATCCTCGGTCTGGCTAAGTTTCTGCCGCAGCGGCGGGAGCGCCGCCTCTTCAGCAGCAAGCTGACTGCGGAGGCTTAGCACATTTGAGTACGGGACAGTGCCTGCTTCCCACTGCGCTTCCGAGATATCCACTTGTTCCCTGTCTAAACTAATGATTTGCCCGGCAGCCTTAATCTGTTCTCCATAGGCCGCCCGAGCAATGATGGCGTTAACAATGTTGCCGGACAAAGTGAGGTAAGTACCCTTGACCTCATAACTTTGAAAATCAACATGGGCCTGCAGACTCTCCACTGCCCGGCGTTCTCCGCCAAAAACATCGAGGGCGTAACTGACAGTCCCCTGAAGCGTAAAAAGATTAAAGATGCTGCCGGAAGAACGTAGTCCTAAACTGGCCGGTGAGGACTTCTGACGAGTGGCATCAAACCCGGCATTAAGCTGTGGATAAAAGACTCCATAACCGGCCCGGAGGTTGTCCTGACTCTGGCGCAAACTGGCCTGCGCAGCCTGTAGTGTTGGGTTGCCTGCAATAGCGTCCTTTATCGCAACGTCCAGACTCGAGGAGTTAAAAAGACGCCACCAGTCTGCGGCCATACTGCCACCCTGTTCAAAAACCTGGGCCTGTCCGTCAGCAGGTATTGTTGCGGCAGGATCTGTACCATGGGTGTAGCTTTTGACCTGGGGCGGTTCAGGACGGACAAAGTCCGGCCCCACCGCGCAACCTAAAGTAAAAAGTGAGAAGTAAAAAGTTAGAAGTAAAAACCCTATAAAGAGTTTAGCAGCTTTTACTCTCACGTTCTCACTTTTAACTTTTAACTTTTTACTTTTTACTTTTCTTATCATTTCTCTCCAATATAGACATCCACCAATTGCCCCGGATAAATACTGACGTTCTTGGGCCTCTCGAACCTGAATATCACCGGCAATACCCTGACATCGACCCTTTCGGTCCTTTGATTCGACAATTCAATCTTGGGCGATACATAAGGCTGCATCCTCACATATTGCAGTGGAATACTGATATTGGTGCCACGTATGAACATTTGCGCGTGCAGCTCCGATACCGGCGGAAGCCTGTGCACGAGTATTTCATCGATATAACACCTGACGCCGATAAAGTCCTGTGGCCATCCCATGACAATTGCCGGACCAGCGCTCTGCGTATATGTATCGTATGTGCCCTGAGGAGAAATATAGCTGCCGGCAGCGGCATTTATGGAAAAGACCACCCCATCTGCCGGAGCTTTTATGACATATTTGTCCAACAGAGCCACAGACGCCGTGTAGGCTTTTATCAGCGCCTTATACTGGTTTTCCTGGTTCCTGATATCATAAATCCAGGCCCCTGCCTTTGTGAGTTCGTACTGTTTCCTGGCGACTTCGAGATTCGCTCTTGCGGTTTTGAAGGCATTTTCAGCATTATCCAAATCGTTCTTACTCACCGATTTGGGATTCAGCTCGTAAGATTTCCTGAGCTTGCCCAATTGGTCTTCAGATGTCTTGAGGCTTGCGGCGGCAAAATCGACCTGGGCTACAGCAATTTCGAGGTTTTCCTTTCTCGGCTCGGCCTTCAGCTCCAGGAGCAGGGCGAGCGCTGCTTCGGCCTGAGATTTCTGCTGCTCGGCAGTCGCCCTTTGCACGGAATCATCCATAACAAGCAGCGGATCTCCCTTATGCACTTTTTGCCCTTCAGCTACCGGGATTTTTACCACAACTCCAGCCACCTCAGGGTATATATTTATATTCTCGCCATTGCTTTGGTAGCTTTCGGTGATGCCATTGGCATAGATGCCTTTTTCATATGGATTTGAGACCGGATTAAACACCGGTGGCAACGGCTTTTGTTCAGTGCCGTATATATACGCGCTTAACAGTCCGACCAGAATGCCTATAATTGAAAGGGAGAATAATATCTTATTCCTCACGTAACCCTCCTTTTTCGATTCCTGTTACCTTACCGTCAGCCATCTTTATTATTCTGTCTGCGTATTCAAATATCCTGCTGTCATGCGTGACAATTATAATACACCGCTTCTCATTCAGTATGTTCTTCTTTACAAAATCCACAATTCTCCTTCCTGTTTCCCCATCAAGCGAAGCAGTAGGCTCGTCAAATATCATAAGGTCAGGACTGCTGGCTATTGCTCTTGCGATTGCCACCCTCTGCTGCTCCCCTCCGCTTAATTTGACCGGAGTTAGCTGCGCCCGGTCCTTGAGCCCCACTATTTCCAAATACTTCGCGGCCATGTTTATGGATTCGTTCCAGTCGACCTTTTTCAAAATCAGCGGTATAGCTGCATTTTCAACCGTGGTAAGTTTTGGGAAAAGGTGATAATCCTGGAACACGAAACCAACCTTATTCAATCTGAAATCCGCGATCTGGTCACTGGTCAAACTCCAGATATCTTTGCCCTCTACTGTCACAGTGCCGGAATTCGGCCTCAGAATTCCGGAAATTATACTCAACAGGGTTGTTTTACCGCTCCCCGATGGACCTTCTATATACAGCATTTCCCCAAAGTATGCTTCAAAACTGACATCACTCACAGCGACAGTTTTGGCTTCTCCTTCTCCAAACCATTTGACCAGCTTGTCCGCCTTCACTGCAAGATTGGTCATGTTAAGGGCTCCCGAATAAATAACTTGCACATTGATGCATCTCAGCTTTACGGTTCATCTTTGTCCGATCCTCCATCGAAAATCCTCAACGTAGCTATGCTACGCCTGCGGTTTTGCTCACTCGGATCAGCCAAATCTGACCCAAATCTGAGCGCCTGAATGTACAAGTTATTTATTCGCGAGCCCTAACCCCTGAATATGTCGAACGGCTCTATCCTCAACACTTTTCTTACTCCTATATAACTCGATATCGCGGCTATTATCAATACCATCACAAAAGCAAATATGAGATTCGTATAGGTTATCATGGCTGCGTAGCTCGGTAGCCTGAGTTTGGCCATGGCTATCATCAGGGAGGCCAGTCCGACACCCATGCCGTATCCGGTGAGAGCAGTAAAAGTAGCCTGGAACAGTATCATATATACCAGTTCGGACCCTTTGGCCCCTATGGCTTTCAATGCGCCGAACTTTTCGAGGTTCTCCAGTATAAAGGTATAAAAGGTCTGCCCGGAGATTGACAACCCGACAATAAAACTTATTACGGTCATTATCATAACGTTTATGCCGAGCCCTGTCTGGTATTTGTAATATTTCGAAACTTTCCGGATAAATTCATCCTTTGTCAGGGCTTGATAGCCGAGCGATTGTATCTGCTGTTTGATGTGTATTATATCTGCAGCGCTCTTCGGTTCTATAAGAATATAAGAAATGGTGAACCTCATCGACGGGATATACTGAATAGCCCTGTAGTATGTTGTATACAGTGTCGGGGTTCCAAACAGGGAGCCGACGTTGACCCGTGCTATGCCGACAATAACTCCCCTGTTGTCGTTTATCTCGAATTCGGCGCCGAGCCCAGGGCTTCCGAGTTTGGGATATTCCGAATCCTTGACGACAATAAATGAATTTTCGGCATAGATGTCTTCGATGTGTCCCTGTATCAGATCCGGCCTGCCAAGGAGACTTGCATCATCCAGCCCGATGACGGTTACAGCCTGGTAAACACCGTTCCGGAGCTTCGCAAGGCCGGCGCCCGAATACAAAGGCACTGCATATTTGACTCCGTTGATGCTCCGTGCCGCGTCTAATATATAATCCGGCATCGGGATGCTGTTGGCAGGTGTATTCACCGCAGGGTCCATTACCCATATCTTGGCCCCTATATTTATTACCGTGGCAGACGCCCTGTGCAAAATACCCGCGAACATCGATGTCATCATAACCATCAAAAAGACTGCAAAAGTTATACCGACAAGAAGGGCTGCAAATTTACCCTTGTCGTTCACCAGAAGCTTGAATGCTATCTTCAGAATTCCCTTCACGGCTCATCTCCTGAAATCTAACAGCTAACCCAAAAAAATATATCACATAACAGAGCAAATAACAAATCAATCAATCCTGCAGGTAGAGGCACAGGTTGTTTTTACTCTGGATCATTGCTGTACAAAATAACGGTTGAAATATCAGTCTCCTGGCCAGGCTCTTTATCCAATTTCAAAATCAGGCATCAAATAATGTACCCAAAAAAGCCGGACCCGCGTCATTCCCGCGGTCCTCTATCGGGAATCCAGAGTCAAAGATGACTTTAATCGGCCTAAAGACTGGATTCCCGCTTACTACCTGCGGGAATGACGAACTATTTTTGTTTTTTTCTTTATAGAAACACTGTACGCAAAATTTATTTTGGACAAGTCTGATCCAGAGTAAAAACAAACTGTGCCTCTACCTGCATTCTATGGTATTTTTATCTTCTTTTGTAACCTTTGGTTTTTCCTTGTCGACTAATAAATAAGGAAAGGAGGAAACAATGCTCAGATGTTGACGGGATCAGGCAATGGATGTAATATTTTATATATACATCACTCTGTCGAAGCATCGATTCATGTGAGGAAGGAGGCGTAGCTTTCGGTGCAGGATAATTGCAGTCAGTTTGCAATATGTTGCGCAAGGAGGTAACAAGATGATAAAAAACATTTTTATTGTGGTCATAGTTGTCATGGCACTGCTTTTGGTAAGCACAGCGCCCGGATTTGCGCACGATGGATTCCACCACGGTGGGTTCCATGGCAGAGGTGGTGTCTGGATTGGTCCGGGATGGGGATGGGGTACGGGATGGGGTCCGTGGTGGGGGCCTTCAGCCTATCCGTATTATTATGACCCGTACTACTCGCCTTACTATGCGGCCCCCCCAGCTGTCATTCAGCAGCAGCCGGAGCAATATATTCAACCGGCCCCGCAGCGTGAGGAGCAGTATTACTGGTATTTTTGCACGAAACCGCAGGGCTACTATCCATATGTGAAGAAATGTCCTCAAGGCTGGCTGAAGGTTGTTCCTCCTTCAGGCCCACCGGACTAAGGGAGGTGAAGTTATAATGAAGCGCATACAAGGCATATTTACATTTCTGGTGTTGCTGGTGATAGCGGCGCTGACAGGATGTGCCACTCTTCCAACAGGTCCCAGCGTGATGGCGCTGCCTGCCCCTGGAAAATCATTTGAGCAATTCCAGGCTGATGACGCTATCTGCAGACAGTGGGCGGCACAGCAGATCGGTCAGAGCCCTCAGCAGACCGCTAATCAGAATACAGCCACAGGGGCAGTCGCGGGTACAGCTATCGGTGCGGCCCTTGGCGCAGCAATTGGCGCAGCCTCAGGTCATGTAGGGGAAGGCGCTGCAATTGGCGCCGGCAGTGGACTTCTCGTAGGAACGGCTGCAGGAGCCAATGCCGGGCAGGTCTATGGCTGGCAAGCACAGCGCCGATACGATATTGCATATACGCAGTGCATGTATGCCAAGGGAAATCAGGTCCCGGGAGTGGTAAGGCCGGCTTCTCGTATGCGGAGAATGCCGCCGCCACCTCCTCCGCCGGACCTGGATACTGAACCGCCGGTCTATGGGGATCCCCCGTCACCTCCTCCTCCAGGATATTAAGAGAGGAAAGAGGTAAAAACAGGCAAAGAAAGTTATCAACATCTTACAAACAAATGTTGGTAACTTTCTTTGCACCTTTGACTTATATCTTACATATGATAAAATTTAGTAATTGGATACCGGCGCTCTGTTGAATAGAGAAGATGCTTGATAATATTCTGAGATAATAACAAACGTTTTAATTGTCCGGATTTTCAAAGGAGGATCGTATGGCTTACACTGCTAAGGATTATGGAAAGCTTGTCGGCATGGAAGGCTTCAGCGAAACGCTGCTTAAGAACCACTTTACGCTTTACCAGGGCTATGTCACAAACGCGAACAAGCTCCTCGATTCGCTCTCGATGGTGATAAAAGAGGATAAAGGAGGCACGCCTGAATTTGCCGAAATAACGAGAAGGCTCGGCTGGGAATTCAACGGCATGAGACTGCATGAGTATTATTTCGAAAATCTCGGCGGCAAAGGAGGCATACAGAAAGACAGCCGTATCGCCAAAAAGTTGTCCGAGGATTTCGGAAGCTATGAGGTTTGGGAAAAGCACTTCAGGGCGACGGGCGCCATGAGAGGCATTGGATGGGCAGTCCTTTACCAGGACCCTAATAACGGGAAGCTCATCAATTTCTGGATAAACGAGCATGATGCCGGACATCCTGCAGGCGGCATTCCGATATTGATAATGGATGTTTTCGAGCATGCCTTCATGATCGATTACGGACTCAAGAGGGCCGACTATATCGAGGCCTTTTTCAGGAACATCGACTGGAAGGCGATAGAAGCCCGCCTAAAATAAAAAATGCCCCATGCCGGGTTGATGAACCGTGATGAACTTGGACCCGAAGCAGCTGCTTTGCAACAGGCGAGACTTCACATGCGCGGAGGAAAGCGCAGGCTGCGGCAGGGCAAGATCGCGGCCGGCATTGTAACTCTTTATGATGCCTTGACCAGCGCGCTTGAGTGGTATATATATTCCCCACGGCGCGCATTGCTGCGCATTAATGCCGATGACAACCTTAACAATGATAAAACCGTTTTTAATGTCATGGTGCGTTCCGGCGTGCTGGACGCAACCTTTGATTACGATGCCTTTGACCGGGTAGTGGAACTGGCGCTGCATGAGGACCTGCCCGGTTACGATTATTCGCAGCTCCTTGAAGGGATCGAATCAGTGATGACGCGGCTCGGGGTCATGCCTTTTGATGAGAGTGCTCTTCCTCCCGAAGACCCTTTGACATATTGAAGTGACAAATCATCCTGACTATGTTAAATTAGCACCGGAAGGCCGCATTGGGAAGGAGAAAAAAACAATGGCTACGGGAAAAGAGGACTTGCTGCAGGCGCTTGTTGACGCATACCTGATGGAGAAAGGCACGCGGGAATTCTATGCCGAGGCTGCCCGCAAGGCGACTGCACCGGCAGCGCAGCGCACATTCCAGGGACTTTCCGCCTGGGAAGAAAAGCATATGGATTTCATTCAGTACCTTTATCAGGCGATCATGGAAGACCGGGATATGGCAGGGTTTGAAGAGTTCAAAAACAAAAGCGCCGCTCCGGTTACTGAGGGAGG
>JBEKJD010000165.1:0-7128 GCA_050011415.1 Dissulfurispiraceae bacterium
TCCCTTAACGCCCCCTCTGTCTTTGCGGACAACGTCAGAAGATGCAGAGGCCGCTCCTCCCGCACTTCCACCTTCCCCGGTTCAGGAGACTCTTCCACTATTACATGTGCGTTCGTCCCGCTGAAGCCAAAAGAACTGACTCCCGCTATGAGGCGATTGTACGGCCCGCTTCCTTGCCAGGCCGCACATTCTGCCGGGATAGCCGCAGGAATTGTGTCAAGTTCAATATAGGGATTTACTCTCTTATAGTGGAGCTGAGTGGGAATACATCTGTTCTGCATCGCAAGCACGACTTTCATCAATCCTGCAATCCCGGCAGCTGCTTCCGTATGACCTATATTAGCCTTCACCGAACCGAGGACAAGAGGTTCTTTCACTGTCTTATCCCTCCTGTAAACAGTTCCAAGGGCCTTTACTTCGACCGGGTCGCCCAGCGAAGTTCCCGTACCGTGGGCCTCAACATATGAAACCTCTTGCGGAGAAATCCGGGCTGCTAACAGAGCACGCCTAATCACCGCCTCCTGTGCAAGTCCATTCGGAGCCGTCAGCCCGTTACTCGAACCGTCTTGGTTCACAGCCGATCCCCTGATTACCGCCAGGACAGAGTCTTTATCAGCCAGGGCCTGCGAAAGGCGCTTCAGCACAACAACGCCGCATCCCTCACTGCGCACGTATCCGTCTGCCGACGCATCGAAGGTCTTGCAGCGTCCGTCAGGGGAAAGCATCCCGGCCCTTGAGAACGTAATGCTCAACTCCGGAGATAACAGGAGATTGACTCCGGCTGCAAGCGCGATTTCACATTCCTTGTTACGCAAGCTCTGGCAAGCGAGGTGTACAGCAACTAAGGATGATGAACATGCGGTATCAACGGAAAGGGCCGGCCCCTGAAAGCCGAAGAAATAAGAAAGCCGGCCTGCCGCTACGGACGCGGAATTCCCGGTGGCAAAATAGGTTTCATAATCTGTGATCTCGTTCTCCCTTATCTGTAGAATTTCATAGTCGTGGGAAAATATCCCGGTAAAAACCCCTGTCTCTGAGCCTGACAGGGATTCGGGGTCAAGTCCAGCATTCTCGAGCGCCTCCCATGCAACCTCAAGCAATAGACGCTGCTGAGGGTCCATCACTGCAGCTTCACGGGAGGATATTCTAAAAAATTGTGCGTCAAAAAGATCGACTCCCTCCAGAAAACCCCCGTATCTTGTTGCAATCTTGCCGGGTTCCTCCCTGTTTTGGTCATAATAAAAATCTATGTCCCAGCGCGAGCCCGGTATTTCGGAAATAGCATCAACTCCGTCCCGTAATAAGGTCCAGTATGCATCACTGTCCTTAACTCCGCCCGGAAAACGGCAAGCCATCCCTATAATGGCAATCGGATCAGAATTGACATCTTCGACCGCTTCTCTGCCGGATGCGCATGCCCCACGCCTTTCCGGGATTACCCGTGAAGTCTGCTGATTTCTTTTTTGAGGTACCTGGTTTTTATTGTTTCCTTTTTGCTGTGAATGCGAACTTTCAGCCCCGGTGAAAAAACGTGCAATGGCTTCAGGCGTGCTGCAGCGGAAGAAAAAAGAGGAGTCGAGTTCTTCACCGAGCTGCCGGCTCAGGAGAGATCTCAGTTCCATCAGAGTAAGGGAGTCGAGTCCCATTTCCATGAGGGGCATCTTCGGAGAAAATAATTTCTCATCTTTTTCCCCCATCACTGAGCGAACGCATTTTTCTATGAGAGAATGAATTTCTTCTCTTCTACGCGCTTTGCTAAGTTTACTCTCTTCACCTTCCCGCGCATGAATTCCTTGCTCAGCCGGAAGCGGATTCTTTCCCCTTAGCCGAATATCATATTCGACCAGAACACCATTCCCCATATTGTTGAGGTCCTTCGGACGATACCCCTGAACAATTCCGGTAACCAGTGCGCCGTGACGCTCGTGAAAATTCAGTATCGGATCAAGCAGGCGTCCATGTTCATTTCTTTCCCTGATATATTGTTCCATCGGGATGCGGGCATTGTACACATAGTTTTTACAGAGGGACACCGCTGCCACTCGCTCCACTCCTGTGCGAAGGAAAGAATACTGAAGCATAAATTCCAGCAGTTGATCGCCCAGGCCCCTGTCCTGCAATGCCGGGAACACATTAACGGCAATAAGCTGGATGATCTTTCCGTCCTCACGGTGCAGAGCGGATACGGTAGCAGCGGTGGCATTAGTCAGCAAGGCAGTGTCCTCTATCCTCTGTGAATAAATGACACCAGCCACTCCCTCATCCATCTGCAGAACATACTGACCATCGGGAAACAACTCAAGCCTCCGCATGATCTCATCCGGAGATGCCTGGAGCGGCTCTGCCCAGCAGGCTTTTTCGAGCAGGAGCAAGAAAGGCAGATCATCGGGATGAACTGGACGAACCGCATAGTCACGCCGCTCAAATATTCGCAGCAGATCGTAGTTCAAAAGCATTTCAGCGGAACATAGGCGGGAATATTCCGTTTTTACAAAAAGGCCTGCGCGCGCTGCCGCCATAATAAAATCACCGGCTGAAACGAAAGACTTCATCTGCTTCCCCCTGCCGTAACAATAGTTATATCCTTTTCTATCGATAATTCATGACGCGCGACCTTGCTTAAACTATGTCCTGCGATTCACGGTCACTTCATAACTTGGGATAGTTGTAGTAGTCCATTAATGCAAATAAGCTCCTGAAGGGCACAGGAGCTTATTTGAGCCGGCCTTCCCGGCTTCATTCTGCATTTCTGCCTGAAAATATCAGCCAAAAAAAGGACACACTCATCACTTGCTTCCGTAACTTGGAAGCCATAACAGGCAATCAAAAAAAAACGGGAGGGTTAACTGCTCTTCTGTGGAGCGGCTTTTTTCAAGTCGGCAGCTACCTTCCGTCCCTCTTTGTACTGCTCGGCAAAAAAATCCTTTACCTTGGCAGGATCAAAATCAAGGAATGTTCCGCCTGACTCGAAATGCTGCACGAACACTTTACCCAGGGCATAGGTGGAAGCGCCAAAAACAGCAACACCCGTTAACGCCCCTGTTGTAACGCCTATAATAGGAATAACTTTCATAAGGCTGGCGAGAGGACCAGCCACAGCCACAGGAATACAACTCCCTAAGAGAGCGCCGATCAGGTTCTTGCCTTTCTCCTTCGAAAATTCGACATTGAAGAATTTCGAAAGATCATAAAGCAACTTCAGCTGGAGGGCCGAAAGTGCGACCAAATCCACTGCAGGCAACGGCATCAGCCCAACTCCCATAGCACCCATCGCATAATTCTTAATCATCTTGTCGGTAGCGGCCACACGTTCCTCGAGATTCATTGTTTCTAAAACACTCTTCTTTTCTCCCTTAGCTTCGACCTCAACTGTTTCCATGACGACCTCCATTTAGGGCGAGTATAAACGGTAAGAACCGTTTATGTGCATCTTAAATCGGCACTACTATTGTTGCAACATTAAAAGTATACAAAATAATCTAATAAAACTCAACGTCACATCTATAACCGTGTCACAGCTATACCGTGTCACATCTATCCAGCATTGAGGGTGGATGACAGCAGCAATTGCATTAATACCGAAAAGTCTTATAATATCAACCATTTGGATAGTTGATTTGCAAGACACTCCCAGAATTTGATAGGTCACCCGTTATGCTATCTGCAAGAGACCGGTTGAACGCAGCAATGAAAGACAAAACATCATCCATACTATACTAATGGAAGAATCCCTGTAATAAAAGAGCGCAAATATAACCATGGAGGATAGGACCCGATATGCGTAGTTCAATGTGCTGAGAGAGGCCATAATCTTTCCGGCCTTTAGATTATATTCCTTCCGCTACCGGAACTCCCGGAGCCATTTCGTAAACCCCCGAACATAAAAGATTCTGTTCCATAGTTTTCTTGTCCTAATATCCTGTTTCCGGCACGGTGGTCAGATCTCTCACGCCTATGGTAAACACATCCGCTCCAAACAATATGATCGCACCTGTCTGATAGCGCAAAGTGATAATTCCGACCTCAAGGTTCTGAAGCGAGGAGACCTCATCCAGCAGGGCGGTGACAAGAGAATTCTCGTTCGTGATGACATCGTTCAGTGTGGACATCCCAAGGGTGAATTTTCTTTTCTCGCTCTCCACGGCCTTGCGGTATGAGAGTACTGATGCCCTGGCCTCGGTCAACTGCAGCGAAGTTTTTCTCAGAGAGTTGAGCGCATCCGACACCTCCGCGCTTATCGTGTTGGCAGAGTTGGTAGTGTTAATTACAGCCTGTTCATAAGCAGCCTTCTGCTGCGCGTAAAAGCCGAGCGCATTGTTGTTCCTTACCGGCCACATATATATCAGGGAGACGGTAGTGTTCAGCCCAGACATGTTATTCCCGAATGCAGTGAAGTAATCACCGAAGGAGTGTCTTTCTGACACGGAGTTATACCCTGCCTGGAGGTTGAGATTGAGTTGCGGCAGCACATTCTTTTTAGCTGCAATCATTCCCGTCTCGGCAGCCTCCTGCCGGCTCTGCAATGACTTGAGATCGGTTCTGTGCGCCAGGGCGAAATCGATAAAATAGCGGTCTTGGTCCTGTCGGGGTATCCGTAAGCCGCTCTCTTGAGGAAGCTCATTCTCTGCGGGACTGCCGAGTTTTGCGATCCCATAGGCGTGCAACCCCATGACCTCGCCGAGTGCCTTACGGGCAGAGGACACGGCCTTCTCAGCGGAAATCCTGGCGGACCTTTTTGACGAAAGGTTCGCCTCACCCAGGTCGATGATGGAGGTGTGCTCGATGAGCTTCCGCGTAATGTCAAGCAGTGACCTGGCCATCTGCTCGGACTCTTCGTATATGGCAAGACTCTTAACAGCGGCCACCCAGGCCCAATAAGCTTGCACGGCATTGAATACGTTTTGCGCTATTGTATGGTTCAGGAGGAGTTTATCGGCTTCATATGAGCTCTTCGCAGCCGTTTCGGCTGCCGCCGCTACATCTTCTCCGAATCCCTTCAAAATAGGAACCGTCACTGAGAATGAAAACGAACCCTGATTCTCATTATTGACTTGGCCAAGGTTGTATATTGCAGCCGAAGAGAGCGCGTTAGTTCTGGTAACGGACAGTGATGGCGAAAGGATAATGCCGGAACGCAGCTCACGTGACAGTGACAGTGTATAGGCTGTGATATCTTCCGTAAGATCGGGTGGACTGAACATGGAGGGGCTAATTAGGGCGTTGTCGACCCTCTGCCGGTTCAATGAGAGCGCCAGCGTTTCATCGAATTGCCCTGAGGCCTGCTGCAGCGCTCCTTTGGAAAGTTCTGCCTGCTGCGTCTGGAGGGCTACATTGGGGTTCCGGGATACCGTTGTCCTCACAACGTCGAGCAAACCCGTTTCTTCCGGCATTGAAGGCGCGGGCATCTCCTGGCCGTAGGCGGAGACCGCTGAAAAAAAAGTCGCCGTCAGCATAAGAAAAGTGCTAAAGAAGCTTTTCATCAGTCTTGTATTTGTATGTTTTATCGACAAACTCCTTGTCCTCTTCATCCAGTTGCAAATAAGCGTATTGTCAAACAGTGACATATCCCTTTCTGAATGTCAATAGGATAAAAAACCAGAAGTTCCCCCATTTTTTTAAAACGATAAACAACCACTTCGTAATTCCATTTTTCAGCGCTACCTCAATACGTTGTACTATCTATAGCAGAATTCATGGGGGAACTCCTGTTATTACCTGCATAAGATCAATCTGTTTTGCAAGGATTTTCAGGTAAGCCAGAAAAACGTTGCTTGTGAAGCCTTATAGCTGATAAAATGTCGGGGCTATGGAAGAGTTCTGCAAAGACGAGCTTTCCTGTATCCTCGCAGATGAACTTTTTTCAAAGGCCAGACACGTGTCATTGGCCCGCCTTCTGCCGCATATTACTAAAACTTCCTTTGAGCCCGGGCATCGTATTTATGAGGCGGGGCAACCTGCGCAGTATCTGTACATTGTTCTGGAAGGCAGTGTGCAGCTCGTCTCCCGTGGCGGCAAGCATATCGTCATCGGCAGTAAAAAGAGGTTCGGCGAGGAAGGGGGCACTGATTTCGAAAATTATATGTCTGATGCAATTGCAGCATCGCGTTTGACAGTTCTAATGGTCCCAAAAGAAAAATTGTCGATATTACTCGCCGAGAGTTACGGGCTTAAAACTTATTTCTACCGGTCGCTGGTAAACACTTTCAGCGGCGAAGAACTTAGTTCTCCCATACCGAAGACCGCGAACATAAAACCGAAAAAGACTGAAGCGCTCGAAATTATCGGGTGGTCATGTATTATTATTTTGTCACCCCTGGCCTTGTACCTGGGATACAGGGCCGGACTCAATATAAACGCATATGTCTTCCTGGGCATTATTACTGCGACCGTTATCATGTGGAGTTTCAGGCTGGTAGATGAGTATGTTCCGGGGATATTTGCCTTGCTGGCATCCCTGTGCATTGGAATTGCCCCTCCTCATGTCATCCTTTCCGGATTTACGTCAGACGGATTTTTCATGGCCCTGAGTATTCTTGGCCTTGGAACCGTCATTGTCTCTTCCGGACTGAGTTATAGGGCACTTCTTTTTATGCTTCGACTGTTTCCCAAAACTCAATTCGGGCTGAATGCCGGCCTGATTCTTATAGGCACTTTTCTGACGCCGATCCTGCCTACGGCAAATGGCAGGATAGCGCTCCTGAGCCCCTTGCTTAATGACATGACGGAAACCACCCATTTAAAGCTTAAAGGCAAGGCGGCAACCCAGCTGGCTATTTCGACCTTTACCGGCACAACGCTGTTTTCAGGAATGTTCCTTACGAGCAAGTCAGTGAACTTGGCTGTTTTCAGCATGTTCCCCCAGCAGATCCAGGACCAGTTTCAATGGCTGTCATGGCTTTTTGCTGCCACGGCAACTGGCGCCGTAATGTTCATACTTTTTTTTATAGCCTCCGCATTTTTTTATCGGAACCAGGAGCCGACCAGGATTTCCGGGGAGCAAATTAATCAGCAGCTTGCTCTCCTGGGCAAATTAAAATTGCGTGAGTGGGCTGCCTTGTCCGGGATAGTTATTTTTATTTTGGGGATTATCACTTATTCTCTTCACAAGATCCAGCCCCCCTGGCTCGG
>JBEKJD010000166.1:0-12152 GCA_050011415.1 Dissulfurispiraceae bacterium
ATCAAAATTTTCCTTTTCCTTTGAAGGCTTGAAGAAATTGCGGAAATCATCGATGGTCTTCGACATAAAATTAATCTGCCACATAGCTGTAGCAACAGCATTTTTGAGCCGCTCCTTATCCAGTTCGCCATATTCATATGCCATCTGCAGGTTTTGTATGATGAGGCCGATGACATTGAGAGGCTGCCGCCACTGGTGGGCGATTGCTCCTATCATCTCCCCCATGGCCGCCATCCTCGACTGCTGGAACAAAAGTTGTTCTTTTTCCTGGCGCGACGCTATTTCTTTATTCACTCTGCGTTCGAGGCTCAGGTTCAGTTCCTCAAGCTGATGTTTGGCGGCAGTCAACTCTGCTGTACGCTCCTGGACCTTTATCTCCAAATCAGAGTAAGCCCTGTGCAGTTTTTCCTCAGCTTCTCTTAGTTCCGTAATATCACGATTCAATCCGAGCATTCGAACAGGCTTGCCTCCTGAATCCCGGATCACCAAAGCGTTGGCCTTCAGCACCTTGACAGTTCCGTCCGGATGAAGGACACGGAACTCGGCGTCGAATGCTTTCTCTCCGCGAAGGGCCGCATCACATTCCGCTATCGCTCTGACCGAATCATCCGGATGAAGGCCGTTTACCCATGCCTCAACGCTATTCGGGAATGCGTCTCTCGAAATGCCGTAAAGTTCAAGCATCCTATTATTCCAGACCATAAAATTGGACTGCATATTCCAGTCCCAAACGCCCAGTTGACCGGATTCTGCAGCAAGCTGAAACCGTTGCACCGACTCCTTCAGGTCTTCCTGCGATTTCCTGTGTCTTGAGATTTCATCCTGCAATGTCACGTTAATGGCTTCAAGCTGTGCCGTACGCGAAATAATACGACTTTCAAGTTCTTGATTCAGGCTTGTAATTGTCATCTCCGCCTGCTGGCGCTCGACAATCTCATGCTCCAACTCCTCGTTTGAAAGCCCAAGTTCAAAGATAAGTCTTTCCCTGTCCTTCTCCATCCGCTTTTGTTCGGTGATATCTCTAAAAGCGGAGACTGATGCGACAGCCTTGCCATTTTGCATAATAGGACTGGAAATGACAGAAACAGGAAAAGCAGTACCATCTTTCCGTATAAAAATTTCATCAGTTGAAGACATCATTTTGCCGGTTTTAATGACGTTACGCATCGGGCAATCTTCAAATGACAACGGCGTCCCGTCAACTTTTCTGTGGTGAATAACGTTATGGACGTTTTTATTCTTCAGTTCTGTCATTGTCCATCCCAGAAACTGTTCTGCCGTGGGATTCATAAATATAATATTCCCCTGTTGATCCAGGACATAAATACCTTCCGCCAGATATGAAGTGACATCCCTCAATTGCTTCTCGCTTATCTGCAAAGCATCTTCCGCCAGCTTGCGGTCGGTTATCTCCTTATTTAAATTTTCCATAGAAGTGTACGACACTTTCAGCTTTGAGGCCATTTCATTGCTCGCCAGGGCCAAAGCGGAAAGCTCATCATCGCCCTCCGCCCGGATGCGATAATCAAGGTCACCGGCGCCAATGATTTCAACCCCCTTGCCCAGTACGGCAAGGCGTTTCGCTATTGTCCTGCCGGTAACGGCAGAATTTAAGATTATCAAAGTAACCACACCGAAGCTGAAAATAGCAATGATGAATGAAGCTTTGGTTCTCGTGTTTGTCGCCGTATTTTGGACTGATTCATGCAGTCTGTTGATGCTGTCAGTCAAGGTATAGTCATTCAGAAATACCTGATTGATCAGTTTAGATTCAACCTCGGTAAAATCAAAGCTCTTTTCTGTGGCAGGGTACCTGCTTTTATGTCCCTCAATAACCCTGAAAAAACCGGAGAACGTAGAATCAAACTCCCTCCGAGCTGCCCGCAGTAACACTTTGTATTCTTCCTTTTCAAACCGGGTATCAGCCAGATCAAATAAGCCCCGCAGAACGTCAGACCTCGCATGCCACTGTTTTACGGCCCGTTCTTCCTGATACAAAAGGTAATCGTCCCGCAACAATATCCTGTCAAGGGCAACCTTCCGCATTTCTTCAGCCAGTTCCAAATTCCGGTTCGCACGAAAGCCCTCACGAAAGGCCCAGACAAGGGAAAACAGTATGAGGATGACTCCGCCTATGGAGATGAAGGTGTTGAGTCTCAGCCTTGTCCTGATCTTCATGATTTTATTCCCTACCTAATCATCTTGACCGCGTCCGGCTTCACCGAAAGGAGACTGTCAAAATAGATAAAATCAAGATAGTTGGGCATATCAGTTCGTGCAGCCAATCTATTCTTCAATATCCATCTCGTCTGGTCCTCAAGGTCAACAAGCAGTGCCTGGTCGAGAGCTACCCTGAAAGTGAAAATGTCCTGCATCCCGTCAAGAACAGCCTTATCGACTTTGATAAATTCGGCCTCAAGAAGCCGCGCTTCTTCATAGTGCTTTTCTACAAATGTCTCGGACTTTATAAGAGCCCTCAAAACTTTTTTTATTGTTTCGGGATTTTTCTTTATGAACTCCTGCCAGGCGGTAATACAGAAAGCCTCGGTGAAGATCGACTCACCGTAGAAAATTGTCCCGTTGCTTCCCAGTCCTTTCTCCAGTTGTTTCAGCTTGGTGTTCCATATTGAGACCGCGTCAACCCTCCCCTTGTCAAGGGCCCCGGCCATCTCGTCGGGCTTCATGTCAATAAACGTTACCCGCTTCCTTTTAACACCATGGAAAAGCAGAAAGGAATTGGCAAAATAATCGGCAGTCGTGCCCAGCGGAACGCCGATATTTTTCCCGTTCAGGTCAGCGGGCTTTGCAATGCCCCGATCCAGCCGGGCAACTATTGCGTCATTTCTGTTTGAGGTCGCAATCGTCGCAATCACAGCGATCTTCTTCCCTTTCATAACGGCAAACACGAATGGCGTATCTCCCACGGTAGCCAGGTCCGCTTTGCCTTGAAGGACTGCGTCGAGTGCAAGTTTTCCATCGCCATGGGTCTGGGGCGTTACATCCAGGCCCTCGTCTGCGAAGTAACCCTTTGCAAAGGCGATGTGCACAAGAGCTGTACTAAGTCCGATCGAATATGCGATGGTTATCTTTTCACGCGTTCCGGCAACCTTTTCCCCTTGTTTGCATGACTCAAGAGAGAACAACAATCCGGAAATCAGAAACATAACGAGAATACTTCTAAAAAAGGAAAAAAACTTTTTTTTGTCAGGATTTAAAATTATGGCCTCCTTAGAACATGACTCCATAAAATTTTTTAGATAAGGAAACTCTTTTGTTCATCTTAAAAGTGCTCTACGTTAATAGGTCCCTTTTATTCTACTCTTTTTCAATCATATCACTTTAGTGCATTTCTTGAATAGCTATGCATAATAAAATAAGAAAGACGCCGGGGAAACCCGTTTCGCTGCATATGCTGTGTTACGTGTATACTAAAATAAGCATGAAATGAAAAACGAAAAGTTAAACAGCGATTTCATGATTTCCTTAAGCAAAGTCAGTGTCAAGATTCAGGGGCGCATGCTTTTGTCCGGCATTACATGGCAGCTCAGACGAGGCGAGCACTGGGCGTTCATCGGCGGCAACGGCGCCGGCAAATCCACGCTTCTGAGGCTTATCAGGGGCGAATTATGGCCGGACCCCGGGGACCCGGGAAAGCGCCTGTACAAATTTGACAGCGCTGCCCAGGAAAGCCCGATCGGCATAAAAAAACGCATAACGCTCGTTTCCGCTGAACTCCAGGACACCTACCACCGCCACCATTTGAACATGAGCGGCCGTGAGGTGGTGTATACCGGTTTCTTTGACAGTGCGTGGCTGCATCAGGAGCCGACTCAGGAACAGAAAACCGCAGCCGAACAATTGCTCTGCACAATGAAGCTGGACCATCTTGGCAATAAAAATTTCCTCGAAATGTCACAGGGCGAAGCGAGGAAAATCCTGATCGCGCGGGCCCTGGTTGCAAACCCCGCCGTACTCGCTCTGGATGAGCCCTGCAACGGACTTGATTTCTCTTCCAGGAGAAAACTCCTGCACCTGGTTGAAGAAATAGCTGCGACGGGCACTTCTGTACTTTATGCAACGCACCGTGTCGAAGAACTCATTCCATCCATTACCCATGTCCTCATATTGAACCACGGGAAAATAATTGAACAGGGCGAAAAAGATAGTGTGCTTGCCGGGGAGCATATGCACTATGCTTCCGGGCAGGACATAACTGAAGTCCAGCCGCCTTCGGGCCGCCGTAACAGAAGGGGACGCTTATTAATAAAAATAAGACATGCTGACGTCTTTATAAAACACAATAAAATATTGCACGATATTTCCTGGGTCATGCACAGGGCGGAGCATTGGTCGGTCATCGGCAGAAATGGGGCCGGCAAATCTACTCTGCTCAAACTGATAGCCGGCGATGTATACCCTGCACTTGGAGGAGAAGTGCTGCGGTTCGGAGAAAAGGACAGCGGGAGCATCTGGAATATTCGAAAAAGGATCGGAATAGTTTCTCCTGAGTTGCAGCGGGATTACGATTACAATGTCAACGGGACCGATGTGGTAGTGTCCGGTTTTTTCTCCAGCGTCGGCTTGTATGGCCCCGCAACGTCAAGCCAGAGAGAGACGGCCCGGTACTGGATAGATTTTTTTCAGCTCCGGCATCTCAGTGAAAAACTCTTCCAGGAAATGTCCTATGGGGAACAAAGAAAAATCCTTATTGCACGGGCCATGGCCAATAGCCCCGACATACTCATCGCAGACGAGCCGTGCGGCGGTCTTGACGGCGCTGCGCGCGCCGGTTTCCTTTCATTTATTGCGCAGGTTGCACGGTCAGGAACGGCCCTAATAATGGCGACCCATCATCCTGATGAAATAATTTCCTTAATTACCCATATAATGGTGATGGACAAAGGGAGAATTATTGCGCAGGGGAAAAAAGAAGAAATAATGAAATCACATCAGGAACTCTTATCCTCTTAATAATAGAGAAGTAGGTCAGTTTGTTTTTACAAGTAAGACAGGAGATGTGGAGCACTTATTTTTCGAGTGGTGTGGCGAAAGCAGCTTATAGTGCGATAGTTGTAGTGTTTGTGAAAAAGAAATACGCTATGTGGTATTCTCTTATAGTAGCAACAAGTTTGATTCATTCGGCGGTAACGTTATGGTGATGACTACTCCATTAAAAAAAGCAGTGAATACAATAGTCAGAGTGGCAAAGCCGGACAAGATCATTCTTTTCGGTTCCCATGCAGGCGTTGGCAGAAAAAAAGAAAGCGACTATGACCTTCTTGTTTTGAAGAAGAACCTAAAGGACCAACGTAAATTGACGCAAAAGATATATTTGAACTTCGGCAGCATAGGAGCTCCTGTAGATGTGCTTACGCTTGATTCAGGCAGATTCGAGGAATTGAAGAACGACCCATATTTTATATATTCAGAGATACATGAACATGGAAAGATTGTCTACGAAAAATACGTTAAGAGTAAACGATTGGCTAAAAAGGGCAAAAAGTAATCTTGCCCGTGCGCGGGCCGGCAAGATATCTGAAGATGTGCTCTATGAAGACCTGTGTTTCGATGCACAACAGGCTGTTGAAAAGGCACTGAAGGCTCTATGTGTGAAGCATGGGATTAAACTCATCAAAGTCCATGACATTTCCTACCTTATGGAATTGCTCGGTGGCGTTGGCATTAAAATTCCGAAGAGCTTGCAAAAAGCCAGGATCCTAACTGATTATGCCGTTGAAACAAGGTATCCCGGAGATTATGTCCCCGTTGATGTTGAGATGTACGAGGGTGCCCTAAAGATAGCTGAAAAAGTAGTTGCTTGGGTTGAGAAAAAGATTGGGAAGCAAAAGTTATCATGTCAAGGCTCCGCAGCTGTAAAAAAAACACGGTCATAACTTCAAATACAACGTCATATAAAGTGTACACGACAAGACCCGACACATTGGTCAATGTCAGATCGAGTGTGAGTTTACGATTGTACCCCACGTAGTTTTTGCCTATGAGAATATTTTATATTCCTTCCTGCTATACGTAACAAACGCAGCCCGTGATTCTGATCATCGTACTGAGTACAATCGGTAATCATTATAGTAAGCACATAATCGCCCTGCTGGACCGATAGTGACGGACAGTTATCCGTCTGCCCATTATCCAAACGTCCGAGCTTGATCTTGAGAATGGATACTGATCTATATGCCAGTAATTAGTTTTAAACTCTCTAACGTTTTCTGCGGGTCGGTTCTAACCGTGTAATCTGGGTCCGCATCCACACTGCGAATAATGCCATGTTGATCGATGATTATTCTGGCAGGCATGGGTAAAGTCCACGAATCATCACCATTCACTTTTGGCAGATCAATACCAAATCCACTATATACGATTCTCAATTCATTCGGCAGTGTAAAGGTCAATCCATACTGAGACGCAACCTTATTCCCATAATCGTGCAACAGGTCAAAGGAAAGACCAAGCTTTTCTGACATCTTTTTCAGGTAAACTTCGCGTTGAGGCGATATTGCGACCAAAGAAGCGCCAAGCTTCTTAACCTCAGAGAAAACCTCTTCCAGAGCTTCCAGCTCCAGATTACAGTAAGGTCACCAGGAACCACGATAAAAACTAACTACCACAGAACCATGTGTCATTAATTCTGCCAAAGTGATGATTCTTCCATTTGTATTGGGAAGCTCAAAGTCAGGGGCATGGCTCCCAGGTTTCAGAAGTCTCTCCATAATGCCAGATCTTCGAAGTTCATCGGTAGCATTATGCATCGTGGCTAGCGTTTCCTTCGATAGTTTGTCGATGAATTTTTTTTTGTATTCGTCTAACTTGTCCTGTAAGCTCATCTCATCCTCCTTTTTATACTTGCAGACCAGCGTCCGAAAAGCTTCAAACCGTATCAGTCGCTTTTATTGCCTTATGCATTTAGCCCTCAGCTTCTAAAATATATCATAATCTTTTTTTGTCCGCATCTATTCCGCCGGAATCCCAAAAATAAACTGGTTCTGTAGAGTAGAGAGCTGGCGTAGTGGTCAGAGACTCTATCTCCAGCTCCCCCTCATCAAACCGTACGTTCGGTTTGCTCGAATACGGCTTTCCGATTATCTTCTTCCAGCGGCTTTCGCAGTGAGTCCTCGGAGATTTGGTCGGTATTTCATATACGCCTAAGGATTCAAAGTAATAACTGTTCGGATATGCAGCATAGCCAAAACTGCGATAACTATGTTTCCGACGCAGATATATTCGTATCCTATAGAGCAGATATTCTCTCAAAGCTGACATAGCTTGTACACAGTTGCCATATCGAAAGTAACCTACCCATCCTCTTGTGACTTCATTGACTTTTCGTATCACAGCCTCCGTCGGGATTGCGCTGTACTGCTCAGTGGTTAATTGCTTAATTTCTGAGCGTATGTGTTGCAGTGCTTTCTTTGACGGCACTGTGAGAGGGTATGGGCGTCCGGTTTTCAGTCCTGTCCTCATTTTTATGCTAAACCCTAAGAAGGTAAAGCTTTCCTGCCATGCATCCACGACACGAGTCTTTTCCTCGCTCAGGGTGAGGCCAAGGTCGCTTAGAACCGTTTTCAAACCCTTCAGTATCCGCTCGGTATTGCCTTTGCACAAAACCACACAGTCATCGGCATACCTTACGAGTCTTGCCCCTAACTTCTCCTGCACTTTCTTGACCTTCCATAAGGTATCAAGCACATTCAAGTAGATGTTGGCAAGCAGCGGTGAGATTACTCCTCCCTGCGGTGTCCCCTTGTCATTCCCTTTGTACTCTCTCTTTCCATCCTCACGCTCCTCAACAATCGGGGCCTTAAGCCACATCTTGATAAGCTTAAGAATGTACTTATCCACAATGCGCTTGGCCACCAATTGCATCAGTTTGTCGTGGGGAATGGTATCAAAGTACTTGGAAATATCGGCATCGATTACGTCAGTTTTGCCTTCAAAGAGATGCTTCCGTACATCATCCACCGCCTGATGGGCGTTCCGCTTCGGTCTGAATCCATACGAGTTTTTCTGAAAGTCAGCTTCAAATATGGGCTCGATTACTATCTTTACTGCCATCTGTACCACTCTGTCTTTGATTACCGGTATTCCCAACGGTCGTTTGCCTCCGCTTGCCTTTGGTATGTAAACCCTCCGCACAGGCTTAGGCTTATACTCCTTCCGTTTAAGTTCTCCGGCAATTGCTTCAAGATACCCCTCGACTCCTCCTTCCATCTCCTCTATGCTCTCAAAGGTTTCACCATCGATACCGGGTGCTCCCTTGTTCGCTTTGACAAGATTATAAGCATGGTTCAGGATGTCCATCCTGTAAATCTTGTCGTAGAGAAGATAGAACCGGTACTCCTTTTCCTGCTTGGCCTTCCGGTATAGTTTCCTCTGAAGTTCCCGAATCTTTTCTGGAGTTTTCAGCACGTCGTGCAATCTCCTTTCCTTTACTTCTTCGCAAACATGATAAAAGTATTGCCCCTTCCCTCTCCCAAGGTTATGCTTCCTTGGGATACAATCGGTAATATGGGCAAATCCGACTCCCTTGCCAACCCGATAAATTTTCGTTTCCTTATATTTACCGGTTGCTTCCTGTTAAGCATCAGCAAGGGTCTCCCATGTTCATTGTCGTATGGCTTCCTCTGCGTGTCACCCCTGACACCCCGGGAGTCCACCTATCGGTTACGGTAGTTTTCGTTAAGATAGGTGCAACGGCCTTCCCCTGTCTGTGAAAGGGTCGGCAACTCCGTCTCGATTTTCGAGGCTACATCTGGGTTAGCTTGCGCTGCAACCCGCAGGTTTGCTCAACTCCCTTTAGGAGCCTTTGTCAGGAAACTTAGTGCTTCAGGTTACCCTTAACACCTCCCTCAAGCTACGTGGGCGAGCTACCAAACTCCCACGGTCGGACTTTAACCGACGACCCGTATCTTTATCGATCCGCCCTCTCTCGGGATGCTCTCCTAAAGTGAGTGGGTCTCGGGATCAGATTTCCCTCCGTGTAAAATTCCAAAAAAAACCTTCATTGATATGGAACTTGGCCCGCATTCTTTTTTGGTGCTTTATGGGCAATTGTTGAGAGATTATGGGGTAAAGCTCTCATAATATTTGTCGCTTATATCGTATTGAAAATTATCAGTGCTGTTGCAGAAGATGCTGGTTCCAGCACATCATCGCTTGGTGTATTCTTGCTTGGCTTAGTATTGAGCGTGTATATTGGATTTCAAGGAAATGATTGGCGACGATTAAAATTGATTAAGAAAGGATATGTGCTTACCAAGACGGTTTATGCAGAAAATCCTGATAATGCTATTGCCACTTCTGAGGTAGTGGAGTCTCCCTCGGGAAATATCTCGCCTCACTCTGAAACACATTTGTCTGGAAATTCAATTCTCTCTGCTATATTCACGAATAAGAAGATTGCAATTTTTCTAATCCTTATTGGAATTTGTCTCCCTATAGTTATGCTATTCAACGCAGAAGGTTATGTAGTGGGCGTTGGCATTGTCTACAACATTCAGAATATGTATATTCCTTTTTTAGGTGTGTCTATATCATATAAATGTATTGCAACTATAAGTGTCATAATTTTCTTTGTCGGTATAGGCAATTTAATGTATAGCTGGAAGAATCAGTAGGACTTAATCGTTAGCCTTTTGCCATTACCACATTCGCTTCAAGGTAATCTAACATCCATCCCGCGGTGAGCAAAACTTACGTCAGCCTCAGAACTGTGTAATTCCAGTGGAAACCGCGAGTCTGTGAAAAAAGCCTCCGTGTGGACTTCAGGGGTAGCAACCCTATCGGTCTCCAGTTATTTCCAGGCTGAAGGTTTTATGTAGTTATCCTCGGCAGCTTCAACTTCCTGACACTCTCTGTATGTCGGGTGTATGTCGCGTTAAACAGCCTGTTTTAACGGGTATTTGTTACAGAAAAAGTCCATCGCAGTGCATGATTCGGACCGAAGTCGAGTCTTTCCCCTGCTAACATCGGGACACAGACGGCAGGAAAGTTCGCAGAAACGTACTTGATGCCTTGAATCTTCAGCAGAGACTTTTCAATGGCCGAAGCACATGCAACGCAGGTCATTCCGGTGAAATGAATACCTGATGGAAAAAGCAAAAAAGCACTACACCAGTAGTGGTACAGTTTGTTTTTGCTCTGGATCACCTGGGTTCTGGTAGTGGGCTGGTAACGTCCAGCCCACACATTGAGAAATGGCGACAATAGACAATTTTCAGTACATTCCGGTGGCCTGAATCGAAAGGCTAATTGATCCGGAGCAAAAATAAACTGTACCACTACCTTCACCCCTGCCATGCTAAAATATTCCATGCCGGATGAAAAATCAAAATTGGTCTACTCTACGGACAAGGCGATTACCGGGAAACATAAACCTGTCGAAAGGACCTTCCACCAGGCAGGCGTTTCTTCCGGACAGCAAAGGGTGACTGTGCGGCTTGACAGGAAAGGCCGGGGCGGCAAGGCTGTCACGATTATAGAGGGCCTCCAACTGTCTCAAAAGCAAATTATAGAACTGCTCAGGCAAATGAAGTCAAAACTCGGCACAGGCGGCACAGTTAAGGATACTTCCCTCGAAATTCAGGGCGACCACCGCGACATTATTATATCGACATTGCAGAGTATGGGATATACGCCCAAGCGCGCGGGCGGTCATTAAAAGATAGTCTCCTTGACATCAATTATTGGTAGTGGGCTATTTGACAAATCAAAATCAGATTAAATATGATTAACTGTCAATTTGTAGCCATCTGTAAATATAACTGATAAAGCTAAACCCTCCGCGAGGAGGCGACGGAAAGCAACGGGTCTGCGTGGAGCAAGACAGCCGGGCTGCCTAAGTTACTGAGAGGCGCCCGGCTTTTTTATTGTCAGATGGAGCAGGCTGCCACATATGCGTTTTTCGAGTGAGCAGTTTAAAAAAAGGGAGGAAAAACATGTCAATCAGGAAAAAAGTGGCAGCGCCTATAATCGGAATAGTTATTGTTGGGGTAATAAGCGTTACTTTCCTGACAATAATCAAATCAAGGCAGCTTGTAATCGATGAGGCAACCACTGGCACAATGCACATGTGCCGGGATACTGTTATAAATTCCTTGACAACCGCAATGATAAACGGAAACATTAAGGAGTTTAAGACCCCTTTTCTTGAGCAGATGGGGAAGGTGGCGAATGTCCATGTGGCACGGAGTGAAGCTGTAATCAAAGACTACGGCGCCGGTGATAGTACCGATACGTTAAAAGCAGGCTCCTTAAGAGAATCTGTGATCGCAAGCGGCAAGGAATATGTTGCAGTTGATGGGGACACCCTGATCGGCGTGTACCCATATATAGCAAAGTCGGATTTCATGGGGAAAAACTGCCTCAAATGCCATAACGTTCAGGAAGGCACGGTACTGGGCGCCATAAGCATACGGATACCCCTAACAGAGTCCTTCGCGCATATCAGATCAATGCGGAACCTCTATCTCGGACTGGGGTTAATCGCCATATTGACTGTAACAGGACTGGTAATGGTGATCGTAAGCCATATTCTCAAACCCCTGGGCCATTTGACGGAAAAAGTCAGGGAGTTGTCGAACGGCGATTTAAGAACAGCGATCGAATATAGCGACAAGAACGAAATAGGGGTGCTCGCTCAGAGCATGAATAAAATGATTGAGTCTTTCAGCAATGCCATAAACAGCATAATAGTCTCTGCCGGAAATATCGTTTCCACGGTCGATGTGTTACGGGTGCGGGCCGAAAAAACTGCTGACGGGGCAAAAACTCAATCCGGGCAGGCGCATCAGATAGCGACCGCAGCCGAAGAGATGAGCCAGACAATAACGGACATAGCCAGAAATGCGGCCGAGGCGTCCAATTCATCCGAAGATGCCATGCAGACAGCTGCGAGCGGCAAGAAAGTGGCAGACGGCGCCGTTACTACCGTCAACAAGGTATACACCTCGACAGTTGAACTTTCAACCATGGTTGAGAAGCTGACTGCCCGTGTCGGGGAAATCGGGGGAATAGTAACAGTTATAAAGGACATAGCAGATCAAACGAACCTCCTGGCGCTTAACGCAGCCATTGAAGCAGCACGGGCGGGGGAGCAGGGGAGAGGTTTTGCCGTAGTTGCCGACGAGGTGCGCAAA
>JBEKJD010000167.1:0-7084 GCA_050011415.1 Dissulfurispiraceae bacterium
CGCGTGATAACCAAGGCCGCCATAGTATATGTCCCTGTTATTAATGAGGCTGGTCTTGTCCTTTTCCCATATGAACCCGCCTTCGGCATAAAATTTCCGGTATATATCGTAGTCCAGCGACTCCTGGAAAAATTGATAATTCTTATATGTGGTCTGATCACTACTGGGCTGGGAGATCCGCCGCTCGTCAATCACATAGGCGACATTGTCTGTAAACCTGTCCTTTCTGACGACAATTTGTCCGTTGCCGCGGTAAACCAGACCCCTGTTATTGCCTCCCACACTGGTAAAGTTGTATTGACCTTCCATATGAAGCAGGTATCCGGCAGGCATAGGCTCATACTTGAGGGCGCTGTGGTTCCACCAGTCACCCAGCTCAACTGCCTTTTTTGAAGCCGCGGCTTGCTCAGGTTCTGTCTTTTGGACCTCGGCTGCTGGTTTAGTTGCGGCTTTAGTTTCAACTTCATGCAATCCTTCTTGCTTGCCCTCGGTATAAATCTGCATGTAAACGTCGGGGTAGTGCTCTTTAATATAATCCTTGTCAATATTATTCCCGCTCGCGGAAAAGACAGGCAGCGGAAAAATCAGACATAAAAGAGAGGCGGCTAAAAAGACATTGATATGTTTCATCTGATATCATCCTTTCCAGTGTAGTTTAATGTTCGGAAGTTAAAAAGAAATTATACATCAAAACCCGAAAATATGATACAGAACATACCCTAATTTACAGCGGTCGATCATATTTCAGGGAAAGACCGGTTAAGCCCGGTGATATGGCGGACATATCTGTCATAATCTTCCCTGGCCAAGTTTTTTTTCGGCGACGCAAAAATAGTTTCCTTCATTGCCAGGGCCTTTGAAAACTCTGTGCTTGTCCGTATAACGTCAGGAATAAAATAATCACTGTAATCAGATCTGAAACATCCCAGCGCATCATGGGATATTTTCACCCTGCGGTCAAATTTTGTGAACAGTACCCTGATAACCGGTTTTTCCAGATGGAAAGTGTCGCATATGGAGGTGATTTCATTCAGCGTCAGTTCGAGACCCTTAAACGAAAAAGCGTCGCTGCAAACCGGGACCACTATCGTGTCTGCTGCACAAATGGATGAAATTACAGCTATGCCAAGGGAGGGCGGACAGTCGATAACCACGAGATCGAAACCGTTGGCCCTCAGCTCATCACACACACCGCGCGCAGCTTTTTTTTGTGAAGAAGGGTTGATAAGACTTGAATCAAGAAGTGCATTTTCCAACGAAGACGGGAGAATATAGAGATAATCCCCGATTTTTTTCAGGGAGCCCATTACCATTTCCGACGGCTTTTGCCATACATCATAAAAAATAGGATCTTCCCGTCCCGGCAATACGTCAAAAGCAAGTGACGAAGAACCTTGGGGATCCATATCCAGTATGCAGGTCTTGAACCCGTACTGGCACGCTCTTGATGCTGCGCTGATTGTGGAGGTGGTCTTTCCTATCCCCCCGCGCAGGTTGATATGCGCCACTACACTGAAGTTATAGCTGAACCCGAGACTGATTAAGTATTCCCTGACCAGGCGGGGAGGAATTCCTTTTCTGTTGCTGGAAAGGCGATGGAGATCGCGTTTGTTAAAAAGACGGGCAATGTCACCGCTTCTTTTGCCGACAAGACCGGCGAGTTCTGCAGCTGTCAGCATATATTTAGAACTTCCCATATCTTCCGGAACACTCTGTCACATGGTATCTGCAATTCTTTTCTGCCTGATTATTGCTGCGCCGCCGCACTGCCCTTTCTGTCTCTGAGTTCTTTCCTTATGCGTTCCTTACCACGCACTATGTCAAAGTCAAGCAGTGTGCCTCCTGATTCAAAATGCTGCATGAACACCATTCCTATGGCATAGGTGATGGCTCCCGATGCGACCGGCGTCAAGGCCATCAAACTGGCGCCGACAAACGGGACGAGTTTAAGAATGCTGCCTGTAATCAGGCCGCCGTGAAAGCCTCCGATGAGAGCCGAAACAATTGCCCTGGCCTTCTGCCCCGAAAACTCCATACCGTAATATGCAGAAAGACTTTTCAGCATTTTCAGTTCCAGCGCTGCCAGGGCCGCCATATCCAGTACCGGCAAAGGCACAAGGCCGGCGCCAGCCGACCACATTGAATAATCTTTTATTATTTTTCTGGCTCCGGCAGTCCTTGATCCTGCAGAAAGATCATTCCGAAGCGTATTCTCAGGGGGCTGCGCCGCAGGCTGGGGCGGGGCTTCATACACACGTCTTCGTCCGCGATGAATCTTAATCCTCTCTTCTACCGCTTCATCCAGTTCTTCCGTCAATCTTGGCTCTCCTCAAAAATATCATTAAAATGAATTTTAGTTGTGCTATTATATCACACCTCCCATTATTGCGACACTCCTGCGTAATGGGAGACCGGATCAGGGAAAAACTCCGGTATTCATAACTTAACCGTAATGCAGGCTTCCGATAAAAAAGTAACCCTCTTCTGCCTTCCCTTTGCAGGCGGCAGTTCCTATTCATATGGTGACCTTCATAATTACACGGCCGATTTCATAGAAGTGATCCCTATCGAGCTTCCAGGCAGGGGGAAGAGATTCGGGGAACCCCTGCTGACTGATATGCACGCAATAGCGGATGACGCCATCAGGCAGATGAAGGACCTGATGTACCGTCCCTGCGCGATCTACGGACACAGCATGGGAGCCTGTATGGGTTATCTGCTCGTTAAACGTCTTGTCGCGGAGGGCAAGCCTCCGCCTTTGCAGCTCTTCGTTTCGGGACGGGAAGGACCTTCAGTGCCTGCCAGAGAAAGGGGACGGCACGTTCTCCCCCAAAAAGAGTTTTTCGATGTGCTGAAAGAATACGAAGGGACCAGCGCAGAGGTCTTGCAAAACAGGGAGTTGATGGAACTGTTCGAACCTGTGCTGAGGGCAGATTTCCAGGCTATCGATACTTACGTATACGAGGAGACGACTCCCTTTGATATACCGGTCACAGTCATGATCGGCCGGGACGAAAAGGTCACGCTGGAAGACGCCCTTCAGTGGCAGAAAGAGACAGCGAAGAAGATATCAGTAAGAGAATTTCCCGGCGGCCATTTCTTCATTTACCGCCACCTGCCCGAAATAGGAGACATAATCTCTCAATGCCTGACACAGTCTTTATCGCGGCGTTGGTCTGTAAAGAAATGATAGAGATATTTTATACCAGGCTTGGACAGAGGCTTCCTGCCGCAAACTGGGACAGCTATCTGTCGCGCCTGCCGGTGCCGCTTCAGGACAAAATAAACCTCTACAAAAGATGGGAGGACCGGCAAGCAGGACTGTTCGGCAAGCTGCTGTTAATTGAAGGCCTTGCAAAATACGGCTGCAGCCGGAACTGCCTTCAGAATCTCCTCATTGATGAATACGGCAGACCGTTCCTTGACAGGGGACCTGACTTCAACATCTCTCATTCGGGCGAATATGTGGTGTGCGCTGTCACCGCCAGCGGGAAGGTAGGCATAGACATCGAGAAGATGCGGCCTGTAGAATTGGCTGATTTCGAGAAATGTATGACAGCGGGCCAGTGGAAAGAAATAGTGGCATCCGATAATAGATTAAGTCTTTTCTATTACTACTGGACCATAAAGGAGTCCGTTACAAAAGCGGACGGCAGAGGCCTCTCGCTGCCCCTGGAGGACATTAGCGGAGACGACCGGGAGGCGTTAGTGCACGGGACCGTCTGGCATGTACGGAAGATCGATATCGATGACCGCTACCGCTGTCATCTGGCAACAAGCGAACACGCGCCCGAGATACGTCTCACGAAAATATCATGGGATTGACAGAGTCGGGGGGACATGCCTAAACATGTCCCCCCGCTAATAAATAGCTGTTTAATACTCAGTAGGCGGCACTGCCGCGGCGCCCGACGGCCTAATTTGCCGGGCCTCAGATATATTCAGCAGTCCGGCATTAGAGAAGAGTGTATTGATAACATTGTACAACACAATCGAATTCACATTAGTAAACGTCTCATCTATAGGCGTCGTGTAAACAGTCCTGTTTAAACATGCGGCAAACGTGGTATCTTGAGATGGCAGATACTGCACGGTACAGTCATAACCGTAAATCTGACCCCTGTGGCCGAGCAGCGGGCCCTCGTGCATAATACCCAAACCGTATCCGTATCCAGCATATCCCGGATCGATTTTGCTCAACTCAAAATACGTGAGACGTTGGGCCTGATAGGTCGGGTTCAGTATGGTGCCGCCAAGCGCAAGTTCCCTGCCCCACACCACTAAATCTGAGGGAGTGGAGATGACCGCGCCGGCCGAATTTGCAAAAGAGGGGTCTTCGGCAGTACGCTCTGTGAGAAATCCGAGGCTGTCCGGGATCGTGACCGTCGAGTCAGCGTTGAAATTGCTCTCCCAGTTCACGTATCCGTGAGCAAAGTAGGTCGAGTGCATCGAGACATCCCCTGTTTTTGGAATAAATGTATTCTGAAGCCCCAGCCGATTTATGCATGTTGAGGCAACTTCATCTTCCCATGCGCCTCCCGTGATCTGCTCGATCAGCATGCCGAGCAGCGTGTAGTCCGTGTTAGAATAACTCCAGGATGTGCCCGGCGTAAAGAGAGGGCCTCTATCAGTGTTGACTATCTGCAAAAGCTCCGGATAAGTCCACTGCATCAATGGATCTACCGCGAAGTCCGTTTGGAAAGTGGTGTCAGCCGTGTATGCGTAAATACCGCTCGTATGATCCAAAACCTCACGGATGGTTATTGCACTCCAGTTATATTTGGGAAGCATGCTTGTTACCTGGGGCAGCCATTTCGCGATTGGATCGTCCAGGCTGAAGTATCCCTCCTGCGCAAGATATATAACTTCTGTTGCGACAAAGGTCTTGCTTATGCTTCCGATCCTTAATACGTCGTTCCCGGTCATAGGCGCGCCGGTCGACAGGTCCGAAAACCCGCTCGCGCCGACCCAGGTAGTCCTGCCGGGGAGTTTGAAGGCCAGGATCAATCCAGGTACATTGTTTGTCCTTAAGGCATTGTCCATGATCGGCTCCACGGTAAGGGAAAGATACTCATTCGTATTTTTTATATTCGTAATTCCGGTCTGGTTATTGGACGAGCTGAGAAAATTCGAGAGGATCTTTATCACCGCAGCTGTGTTGTCAGAGGTTAATTCATCCATCAACGTATAATTATTCATATCAGAAGTGATGTTGTCGAGTCCGCCGGAACCCGAAAAGTATGTCAGATAGATACCGTACTCCTTGCTCGCCTCCGGCGCGCTTGCGGAAGCAGCCGAGGTTGGATCAACAGGAGAAGTCGCGATGATATCGAAGCCGGCATAATTGGAAATCTTCGCGTTGGCAAAATCCATGTTGTACGTTGTGAGATTACTGCCGAATTTCACCTGCGCATACTGGTATGCCTCTTCAGTGAGGGGAGTTACCATGATTGAGACATTACCCGAAGCATTGCTGTATATGGCATGCAGGGGTATCGTCAATGCTGTGTTCTTGAGCGTTGTCTCATCCTTGTAAGAACCGCCTGTAACCGTCACCAGCACAGGCCCGCTGTAAGACCCAATGCTCACCGAATAGGAACCGTCACTGAGTGTCTGGCTGCTCCCGAGCGTAGTACCCGTCGCCCCCCCGGCATAACTCGCTACCGAAACTGTGGCGCCCTGGATGAGCCCCTTGGATGCGACACCGCTTACCACCGTAGTGCCAGAACCGCCCGAACTGCCGCCGCAGGCAGTAAGAGCGAAGGCCGCAATGAACATGAGCAACAAGCTGATCCTGGAATACTTCCCGTACCTTTTCATTATAGCTCTCCTTCTGTTGCGAGATTATTACTGATAATGAGCTTCATTAAAAGTAAAGCACATATTCTCTGCCGTGTCTATAGCATACCAGAATTTTGTTTTAAGGCAAATTGTGTCATGGGCTCCAAATTGCAATGCTTTCCATGATTCTGCCGATGATGCTAATGTTGGCTTTTATGTTCGAAGGCCCAAGCATCTCTTCGTGGCTGCCGCAGCCTTCGTAACTCATGAACCTGCCTGTGGTCGAGCCCCTCCATTCCATGCTTAACCCCTTCCTGCTACTTTCCGCATCTCCCTTCTCTTCGCCCGCTTTTAGCAGATGAATGCGGGAAGAGACTTTGCCCGTGTTCACCGTACCGTCCACATAATCGAGATAGCGGTTCATCCTCTTCATAATATGCAGCCTTTTTGGCCCACCATCCTCCTTTCGGACAAGTACAGCAAGGTAAGGCGCGCACACTTCCTCGAATTCCCGTCCTGTCAGCGAAACTCTCCGTTCCCTCTTCCATGTATCGATCATAATAATATCGGACACCATGTCTCCCTTCTCCGCCATTGCCTTCGCAACCTCAAAGGCGAGGTTGCCTCCTCCTGAGTAGCCGAGGAAGATACATGGGCCTTCTTTTTGGAAGGCCTTGACCATTGCGGCATACTTCTCGATCAATGAGTCATCCTCCAGGAAATTAAACCCGTATACACCGTAATCCTTCAAATAACCTGCCATCTCTCTATAGACAGAGGAATAACCAGGGAAAGGAGGGAAGCAGAATATGTTCCTGTCCCTTTTCGGGCTAAGAAGAAGGCACTCCTCTTCCACGGGGGGAGCAGGAGAGAGAGATGAAGCCGAGATATATTCCGCAAGGCCCTTCACTGTAGGGGCCTGATAAACCCATATAGGCGAAATCTCTGTCCCCACCTCCCTCCGGAACATAGACACCATACGCAAAATCTTCATGCTGTTGCCGCCGAGTTCAAAAAAATTGTCGTGCGCGCCGACCCTTTTTTTGCCTAAAATCTCCTCCCATATATTCGCCAGCTTTATCTCGGTCCAGCTTCCGGGGGCCGCATATCCGGACGAAGGACCCGTGACCAAAGCCAGGGGGTCAGGCAGGGCTTTCCTGTCGATCTTGCCGTTGGGAGTGAGTGGCAGTTCCTCCATCTTCACAATATATGCCGGTATCATGTAACCAGGCACTATCCTGCCAAGATGCTCCCGCAGGGCCGCCACACTCACCTCGCCCCTGCTCACCACATACGCCGCCAA
>JBEKJD010000168.1:0-7042 GCA_050011415.1 Dissulfurispiraceae bacterium
ATTCGTTCATTGCATACCGGAGTTTCCAACACGCAGTTGACAACGTTGACACTCCTGCGACTATTCTCTGCAACCAGCGCATCGAAAATCCCAGCGCTTATCTGAAGGCGCCGCAACGTCCTTTTAGTCCGGACCGCCAACTGATACGCATACTGGAACCGTATTTTGTCCATGAGCTCGAAGCGGGAGCGAATTGGAGAATCTTCCACTGGTACGAACTCACCTGGCGGCAGATGGTGGATTGGCGAGATTAACGCATAGCCCTGCAACTGGCCCGTCTCCTTATCAACTGCTGTTGCCAGCCAGGCGCCTTCGTCCATCAAATCATCCAGCTCATGAACCGTCCAGGTCGTGGCAAGGAAACCCCGCGCCTGCTCCCGTGCCGTCATGTTCGCTCGCCAGACACGCTCGCTCTGTACTTCCAGGACTTCCGTCAGCAGTCTCTCATATGCTGGATCGGCCTTATCCGCAGCCGTCACGATGCGGACCCAAAGTCGCTTCTTTTGCTCAACAGCTATGTCGTCATTCGGTCCGAGCAGCAGTTTTCCTGATCCAGGCCGCTGCCCGGCATGGCATCTATAAATGGAAGAAGCAACCTTTTCTGAGACATGTTTCATATTTCTTGTCCCCGTAATGAAACAATCAGGCTTTGATTGAACTCAGATATTGCACACACCAGGTGACGGTCACCCCGCCCCCTGGAGCCATATACTCTCGGTCATACTTGCGCATCAGTCGCTCCAGCTCCGTGCGATTAAGTGCCATATCGGAACCGTAAAATCCGGCTGCCACACCCAGCCCGCCAAGCATCTGAAACAGGGCCAGCGATGAGGCCATGCGTTCCTGTATTTTCTGTTCCACCACCGCCTGCACCACCAGACCGGCTTCCAGTAACGCAGAAACCACTGCTTTCCCCTGCGGCAATCTATGCCTTGCCGCCATTTTTCCCGGCGCAACCGCCCGGCGGGCCTCATGCAGCTCCGCCAGGGTGCCTTCCGTCATCACAGAGCAGACCATCTGTCCACCCGGCGCTATCCAGCCGGCCAACTGCCGTATAGTCTCCGGGAGTTGTTTCACCCAGTGCAGCACCGAACTGCTGGCTACCAGGTCAAACTCTACCTCCGGCTGAAACATCCTGATATCAACCGCCTGCCAGGCAGTTTCCGTCCCTGTACCATACCGAGCCTCGACGCGCCGCTGCGCCGAATCAACCATCGCAGGAGCCAGATCCATCACCCAAAGCGGGTTGCGCGGATATCGCTCCCGCAATAATTCGGTCAAATTCCCCGTGCCGCAGCCTATCTCCAGGATTTTCGCGGAGTCCGTAAGCCTGGCGGGAAACAACTCCGCCAACTGCCGGGCTACGTCACGCTGGACACCGTCACAGCGATCATAGGACTGAGCAGCTTGATTAAAACTGTTCCGTATTGTCCTGGTTGAACTTATATCCATTTGGTCTTCAGGCTTAAAGAGCTTATGAATGTGCGCATTTTGAAGATTACCACTAAAAATAAGGAGTGTTCAATAAGAAATTGAAGCGGACGTGAAATTCAATCGTCATCTTGCGTCCTTTCCCCCGCTTCTTAAGATAGCAGCTAATATAGGTCTTTAAAAATTGTGACCCGATTTAGTATGCTAAGGTATTAATAAGCACCTGTAAATAGATCTATACCTGTATCAACCCATCTATCACCAAAGGAGGTCTAACTATGAACAGAAGAGATTTTCTCAAGGTGGCGGCCCTGACAACTGCCGCTGTTGCAGCACCGCCTCTCCATGCAGAAGCAGCTCAGGTCACCCTGTCAGTTAAAAGCTATCGGGCCATCGGGAAAACCGGTCTGAAGATGAGTGATATCTCCTTCGGCGGCGGGAAACTCTCGGCGGCATCGATGGTCCTCAGGGCTGTTGACTACGGCATCAATTATTTTGATACTGCTCCGGATTATGGGGCTTCTGAGGAAACCATAGGTGAAGCCATGGGCAGGATCCAGAGGGACAACATCGTCATTACATCTAAATTTTGCAACCATTTCCCTTACCCGGGACATCTCCCCCTCGGTTCAAAAAAGAACGATTACATCACCGCTGTCGAAGGAAGCCTGTCAAGAATGAAGACTGATTACCTCGATTTTGTTTTTGTCCATGCCATCGGCGAGATGAACAAGGAACTTGAATCCGAGAAAAAAAGGCTTCTCAGCGACGAGATGCTCGAAGCCGTTGCTGCTCTGAAGCAGGCCGGGAAAATCCGTTTCCTGGGCACTTCATCTCATGGCCCCAATAACATGGAAGAACTTCTTATGACAGCAGTCAGGTCGGGTCACTACAATGTGATCCAGCCTTCCTACAACTTTATGAAATTTCCGAAGTTGCCGGAAGTCATGAAAGAGGCCCACAAACAGGGGGTTGGAGTAATTGCCATGAAAACCCTCGCAGGAGCAAAAGACATGAACATGGAAGCCAAAGGAGAAGAATTTTCCCGGGCAGCGTTCAAGTGGGTGCTTAAAAACCCGGAGGTGAGCGGCTTGATCGTCACGATGAAAACTGTTTCCGATATGGAACTTTATCTCAAGGCATCGGGTGCGGAATTCACTGCAGCTGACCAAAGGATTCTCGATCGTTATGCTCAGCTCTACAGCAGAGACTACTGCAGGACGGGCTGCGGCGAGTGTGAGGCATCATGCCCCAAAGGAGTGGAAATCGCGTCTGTCATGAGATATCGCATGTATTTCAGGGAGTACGGCATGGAGAAAAGGGCCATGCAGTCATATGCAACACTGAAAACAAACGCGGCAGCATGTGCAACATGCAGCGAACCGGCCTGCACAGGGAAATGTCCCCATGACCTTCCCGTAAAGGACCTGCTCTGCGATGCCCATGAGTCCATGTCGTTCAAGGCCTGATGAATTCTGTTCCATTCATATATCGCCTTATACTGGTGGGGCTCCTTCCGTTCATCGCCGCTGTCATCTATGTCAGAGGTCAAAGCTATGATCCTGCTTTGATCGACTTCAAGACAGCAAATGGCGGGGTACCAGAAAAGTCGCTGTCAGTGACCACCCCTCAGCCCATGGAAAAAGCCGTGTCTCCACCGGCTGCAAAAGACATTCCCGTCCCAAAAAGTCTGCGACTTTCCGGGGTCCCCGAGATTACGGGTTTCCTGGTATTGGGAGAGGAGCGCCATTATACGAAGGAGAACCTGTATGAACATGTCGACGGCCACGCGGAATATTTTATCGGGGCCGGGTTTGCGGGACTCACGGTAACGGAATATGTCTCTGCAGGATCAAAGGCGGCACAGGCGGAAATCGAGGTTGAGGTCTATGATATGGGGAAAGGCATCCAGGCTTTTGGCGTTCTGACAGATGAGTCCGGCGAAAACCCACAGGCAGTTTCCGTTGGCGCTATGGGATACAAGACCTCGGGAGGAGTAAACTTCATTAAGGGCCGCTATTATGTAAAAATATCTTCCTTCAACCCAAAGGCTCCCATACTCAAATTTGCCAGGGGGTTCAGCGAGACTATTCCCTCCGGCCCTCCAGGGCAGGATTCCTTCAGCAAGGTCTTTTCGCAATTTCCGGATTTGGGAAAAGTGGAAAAAACAAGGTTTGTGAAGGAAGGCTACCGCGGGCTTGATTTCTTCAGAAACGTGATAGAACGCGAATATTTGACAGGCGGTAAAAAGATCACTGTGGCGCTAATGACAGGAAATTCACAGGAAATGAAATCACTCAAGTCATCTTTTATGGATTATTTCAGGAAATCGGGCATACGGTACGAAAAAGTTGAAGAAGACGGCAGTGAAGTGTATAAGGTATCGGACAAATATGAGGGCAACTGGTTTCTCATTCCAGCAGGCAATACTATCTTCAGCGTATTTGGAACCGATGATGAAGGGATATTGAAACACTTTGCAAGAAACAAAAGATAACACTATGTAATTCAGACAGTGCAGGGTTGTTTTTCTGCAGTCAAGCGCCTGGGTTCTCGGCAGTGGGCGAGTAACGCCGAGCCCACATATGTAACTGGAACGCATATGATGTTCCATATAGACAACAGGGCTGGCACAGCAGACTATTCGCTTGCAAAGAAAAATTACCCTGTATTGTCTGAATTGAAGGATGACACTATGCCATCAAAGCATAACAAAAAGGAAGAGAGTGTCAGCAGGAGGCAGTTTCTCCTGAGAACTGCAGCCACCTGCGGACTCGCTGCAACTGCCGGCGCATGGGGGTATATTTTTTACAGCAAAGAGCCGGTACGAAGAAGCGACACAAAAATATATACCTTCAGGGACTACCGTATTGAAAATAAAAAGGTCTATCCGGATTTGGCAGTGGTCCGGGGCAAAGATACAGACAAGATCGTGCGGGCTGCCATAGAAAGGATCGGCGGAATGGGCCGCTTTGTAAGTCCTGGTGAAAAGGTTTTGCTGAAGCCGAATGCGGCCTGGGACAGACAGCCTGAGCAGGCGGCAAACACTAATCCGGATGTAGTTGCTTCTGTGGTGAAGCTCTGTCTTGAGGCGCGGGCCTCCGAGGTCTGGGTCACCGACGTTTCAGTAAACGACCCCTACCGGTGCTTTGTCCGCTCCGGTATAGAGGCTGCAGTGAAAAAGTCCGGCGGCAGGCTCAGATTGAATACAGACAACGATTTCGTGCCAACCGATCTGAAAGGCGAATCACTCAAAGTATGGCCTGTGAGCAGCTTTTATCACCAGGCAGACAAACTTATAAACCTGCCGATAGCAAAACAGCACTCTTTAAGCAAGTGTACGATGGCGATGAAAAATCTTTATGGTTCTCTCGGCGGCCAGAGAAACCGACTGCATCAGGACATAAACACCTCCATAGCTGATCTTGCCTCCGCTATCAGGCCAACACTCACGGTCCTTGATGCCACAAGAGTGCTCAGAAGAAACGGCCCTACAGGCGGGAATCTGTCAGACGTGTCTATTGATGATACGGTAGTTGCAGGGATTGATATTGTGGCTGTAGAAGCTTACGGCCTCAGATTTCTGGATCTCAAGGTCGAGGATATCCCATTTATTGCGATGGCGGAAAAGAGGGGTGTGGGGATTTCTGACTGTAAATCTCTCAATATTGCTGAAATAAACGTATGATCGGCAGACTTTTTACTCTCAGGAATATCAGGAGAATCTACGCGGTTTTCTTCATACTGCTTTTTGTCCTCCTGCTCTGGCTTACAGGCTTCAGGCGCATGAAGGGTTATGAGACTCCACTCTTCCTTGAGCTGGACCCCCTCGTTGCAATAGGGTCTTTTCTCACAAGCTGGACGATCTACAAGGGATTGGCCCTCTCGCTTATTATTATCATCGGCACTCTCTTATTGGGCCGTTTTTTCTGTTCCTGGGTCTGTCCTATGGGAATTATCAATCAGGTTGCCGGAAACATCTTTAATAAATTAAGGGCCGCGGACACTGTTGCGCTGAATTCCTACCGCACCCTTTACCGGCTCAAATATTATATTCTCGTCCTGTTGCTGGGCCTTGCCGCTTTCGGTCCTCTCCAGGTAGGGTTGCTTGATCCCATACCTCTGGTCACAAGGTCTTTTGCCATATCCGTCTTCCCGGGATTAAATTACAGCAGCGGTTGGCTCTATCTGAAACAGCCCCTGTACAACGGCGGAACATTTCTTGGAGCTATCTTTCTCCTCGTGCTCTTCGCAAACAGGTTCCTGCCGCGGTTCTGGTGCCGTGCGGTTTGCCCCCTGGGCGCGCTTTTGGGACTGCTCTCCTTTAGTCCTCTGCTCAGAATATGGCGCGATGTCGACCGCTGCACAGACTGCAAGAAATGTCTTGGACACTGCCATGGCGGATGTGATCCTCACGCCGAGCTGCGGATTGGCGAATGCCACCTCTGCATGAACTGCATCGAGGACTGCCCTGAAGACGCAATCCATTATGGTCTTTCCAGACCGGCGAGTTCCATTCACCTGCCTGTAGACGCAAGCCGCCGCAGACTGATCGAAAGCGCCTTTGCCGGAGCAATACTTTTCCCTGTATTGCGGAGCACTATAACTTCAAAGACTTCTCCCCGGTACCGGGTGATAAGGCCACCGGGGTCTATTGCCGAAGGGGATTTCCTGCGAAGATGCATAAAGTGCGGCGAGTGTATGAAGGTCTGTCCCACCAATGCGATCCAACCGGCGCTGCTGGAAGCAGGATTTGAGGGACTCTGGACGCCGGTGCTGATCAACAGCATCGGTTATTGTGAATATAACTGCGTGCTCTGCAGCCATGTATGTCCTACAGGCGCCATCTCACCGCTTACAGTGGAGAAAAAATTAGGAAAGGGGGCTGGACAGAAACCGGTCAAAATCGGCACTGCCTTTTACGACCGGGGAAGATGTCTGCCCTGGGCCATGAATATAGACTGCATAGTCTGCGAAGAGGTCTGCCCGACATCCCCAAAGGCGATCTGGTTTGAAACCGTTGAGGTGCGCCTGAGAGATGGGGCCTCGAAAAAATTGAAGCGTCCTTACATTGATCCTAATATTTGCATCGGCTGCGGGATTTGTGAGACAAAGTGCCCGATCCATGATCGCGCCGCGGTCCGAATCACTTCCATAGGAGAAACACGCTCGCTTACAAACCAGATGATACTTAAATCCTGAAAGTTATATTATATTATCATTTAGGAGGTTCGCCAAGAAATGGATACGCCCGAGAGTATGACTGGTCACAAAGAGGACCTGACCGACAAGTTCAGGAAATTCCTGATCAAACTGGACATCGTTTATCACTTCGCTGCAGCCCTGTTGCTCCTCGTGGCGTGCAGCTTCATGCTATGGTACGCCTTCACAAATATCTTCACTCCCACACGCGACTCCGTCATTCACCTGGTGAACGACGTGCTCCTTTCACTGATCATCCTTGAACTCCTCTGGACAGTTATCCGGTTCCTCAAGAGACAAAAATTCGTTCTTGGCCCCTTCCTGGCTATCGGCATCATTGCCGCCGTGCGGAGGATAATGGTGGTCGAGGCGCAAACGTCCTTCATGGAGCATGCGCCCGTGGACAAGC
>JBEKJD010000169.1:0-7027 GCA_050011415.1 Dissulfurispiraceae bacterium
CCGTCTGGGACATTTTTTGCATCTCCTTGTCCGATTTCTTGCCTTCTTCTACTTTATAGCCGTACATGTTCAGGAGTTTTGCCAACTCTTTCTCTACGTCCCTTACGAGCCCAATAACTTTTTTTAATGTCTGCCCGGTAATGTCCTGAAAGGATTGTATGGTCAGTATCTCCATCAAATCTTCTTCAACCCTGCCCTTGTACTTTTTCATAAATTGTATGGCTTCTTGCGGTCCCTCGAATTTCTCAAGATTTTCCTGAAAATCGCTCATGAGAGCCATTTGGTTTTCCAATATTTCCAGGGTCCTGGTTACGGCATCCTCGGTCCTGCCGATTACAAGTTCCAGGTTATCGGCTGCCTCAGGCATGCCCAATCTGGCCGCATCTTTAAGTCTTATCTCCAGCGAGTTGCTAAACCCTTTCATCGTGTCGTGAAGGCTTCTGGTGAGGCGGCCTATTTCCTTGAAAAGGCCTTCCTGCCCATACGACATGATTTTTTTTATTTGAGAATCAGCTGACTCAAAGTCCTGATTGGCTAAAGCGTCTATGAATTGCAGAATACTGCTGAGTAGAATGTACCTGTTATCGTCAGTCCCAATTTGCCTGCTCTGCAAATATTCCTTGGCGTCTCTTGTTTCCTTCACATACATGTCTCCGGCTATGCCATCTACCTTTCTGGTGATTTCTACCATGCCTCCGCTTGTCTCTTTTACCTCGACAACTTCATCCTCAAAAATATGCATGTCCGTTACAGGTATCAACCTCCTGGGGTCGATTATCGTGAGAAGTCTATCTCCGACTTTTGCAATTCCTGCCACCTGATCGATATGAGTACTCATAATATTTTCCGCAGATTCCACTGCGCTATTATCCACTTCGATAACACCCGTAATCGCGTCTACAAGTATTCCGAACGACACCCGGCCGATTGAAAGTACGATAACTTTGTTTCCCTGCGTCGCTTCAGAAATTCCCATCAGTTGCCTGAGATCAACTATGGATATCAGCCTGCCCCGAAGGTTTGTGATGCCTTTTATATAGCCGGGAGACTGGGGCATGCCGGTGATAGACGGCGTGTTCATGATTTCCTGGACATTTTGTATAGGAACGCTGTATTCATTGCCTCCTATAATAAAACCGATATATTTCATAATTATCTTAATCTCCAAATTTCACTGTTCGGTCGTGCCACAGCCTGGACACGGGCAAGCGGTTTGTCTATGGGAGCACCAGGCCGAAGGCCTCAAGCGCTGCACGCGTAGATGCATAGCCGGTGTGATGAATGCTGTGGATGTCAAGGCTATGGGCAACCTCTACAAACATGGCACGATCATCGATATAGACAACTTTGGTTGGAGGCACTCTTGCTACATCCAGTGCCATGCGGTAAATGTCCACATCCGGCTTTCTGAAATGCACAAAACAGGATGAGAGGAAAATGTCGATGAACGTCCCAAGTTCGAATGTATTGATACGATGTATGGTAAGTTCTCTCCCTTCGTTGCTGATAGCGGCAATTTTAAGATTGTAGCGCGCCTTCAGTTTGCGTATGAGATCTATCATCTCTGGAAAAGACGTGGACTGATCGAACATGAACTCGGTGAACTCGTCCCTTGTAAAAGACCGTTCTTTATAGAATACAACCTGGTATAAATATTCGTACAGGCTTAACTTGCCTTCTTCATAAGTGCCGAAGGTCAGATGGTGACGTTCATCCATTTCGTCGTAATCCAAACCGAACCTCTCAGCCGCTTTCCGGCGTAATCCGCGGTCCCAGCCGTTGTTGAGCAGCAGACCGCCTATATCGAGGAACAACGTTGTGACTGCTGAAGACGACTCAGGTGGTGTCAATACAATATGCCTCCTTATGACCTGTGACCTATGATTTATAATTTAGCATAGTGAGCACACTAATACAAATTATCCAATCTAAAGCGGCGCCTTGACAAGTGCTGTTTACCTTATTGCCCATATTGACAAAATATGGTAAGCTTTGCGATGTAATGTGCTTGTACGGCAGGGGGAACGGCGATGGAAAATAATAGGTTTGCTGCTGAATCCGTTCAGGAAGAAACATCGCGCCGGCGTTTCATCAAATGGCTGCTCGGTATTCTTTTGGCAGTGAATGGGCTGATAGCCGGAATTCCTTTTTTGCGGTCTCTTGTCGGCCCGCGCGCTGCAGTGCAAAGCGACCAATGGCTGAAGGTGGCTGCTATAAACTCTTTGCCGGAAGGGGAGCCGGTGGACATACGGTTCATGACCGAACCGGAAGAGGCATATATACATACAGCGGTATTGCGTTCGGTCTGGGTCATAAAGCATTCCCCTGAAAACATAACTGTCTATTCTCCCATTTGCCCTCATTTAGGTTGCTACTACCAGTGGAGCCGGCAGTCAGGACGGTTCGAATGCCCCTGCCATGCCAGCTTGTTTGCGCTTGACGGCAAAGTGTTAGGCGGTCCTGCCCCGCGCCCCCTTGATACGCTGCCGACAAGGATTAAAGATGGGAATCTGTTCGTAAAATGGGAGCGCTTTAAGGTGGGTACGCCTTCAAAAATTTCGATAACCTGAGGAGAGGCTGCAAATGGAGTCACAATTGATCAAATGGCTTGACAGGTGGATCAATGAACGATGGCCGCTTTCCACTCTGTTGCGCATGTCGCTGGATGAAGAGATCCCCGGCGGCTCCAGCTTTTTCTACACCGAGGGCAGCGCCATACTGATAATTTTTATTCTGCAGGCTGTGACAGGCATAATGCAGATATTTTTCTATGTTCCGACCGTAGACCATGCTTACAACAGCCTCAGCTACCTGCGGACCGAAGTGCCCTTTGGATGGCTGATACACGGTCTGCATTACTGGGGCGCCAACCTTATGATCGTTGTCGTGCTTGTCCATATGCTGCGCGTTTTTATCTGGGGCGCATACAAGAAACCCCGGGAGCTTGTGTGGCTGGCAGGCGTACTGCTTGTGCTGACCGTCATGGCACTGAGTTTTACCGGAACTCCTCTGTGCTGGGACCAGGAGGGCTACTGGGCCGGAGAGGTAGGCACCAGCATAGCCGGTACAACACCTGTGATCGGCGACCTGGCAAAACGTTTTCTGCGCGGGGGCGAAAACATGGGACAGTTGACCCTTTCCCGTTTCTTTGTAATGCACACCTCTGTCTTCCCTCTGGCGCTGCTTGCCATATTCGGGCTGCATTTTATTGCCTTCAGGTTTTTCGGCAGCGTGGGTCCGTGGGATGCGTCAAAAAGGAAAGTAAACGGTCCCTTCTGGCCTGACCAGGCATATAAGGATGTACTCATGGGCACGGGCATATTTATTCTGCTCATCTTCCTTTCGGTATTCGCACCGCCGGATTTTGCCGGGCCGGTTGACATCCTGGATACAACCTTTGTGCCGAAGCCGCAGTGGAACTTTCTCTTTCTTTACCAGGCACTGAAATATTTTCATGGGGTCCTTGAACCGGTAGGCACTGTCGGGGTGCCGACGCTTATTGTACTGCTCCTTGTCATTCTGCCCTTTATTGACCGCGGCCCTGAGAGGGGACCGTTCCGCAGGCCCTTTGCCATGCTCTTTGGTTTTGTTTTTGCCGCAGTTCTCCTTGCGCTGACGCTCGCAGGCTATTATAGTCCCGGCCGCGCGGAAACAGCCGGCGCACAGAAAACAGTTGCGCCAGGGCAGATCGCGCAGACCGCTCAAGGCGGCAGCAATATACAAGTATTCCAATCCGCAGGTTGCACGGCTTGCCACAGTGTAGAAGGCACGGGCGGCAATGTAGGTCCGGCTTTGACAAAGGGTACGCTCAGTCATAGAGGCAGGGCCTGGATAGTTGAACAAATACGGAACCCAAAATCACACAATCCGAATAGTATAATGCCTGCATTTACCTCATTGCCGGGCCCGCAGGTTGACACTGTGGTTTCATACCTCCTGGGTGAGGGCCCGGGCACTGCTTTGCAGCAGGGCGGCTCCGTCAATTCCGTATCTTCATTGCATTTGTCAACACAACTGGAAAACCAGCGTGAAGCTGCCGGGAGGTCCCCTGCATCCATGGAAGAGGATTTAAAGGGAATGGTTGGAGAGGCTGCCCATGTGATAGGAAACAGCGAAAGGGGCGCCGCATTATTTAAGAATTATTGTACCAGTTGTCATGGCCCTGAAGGGACCAGTGGTATGACCAATCCGGGTTCCGATGCCGGAAAGGTCCCCAGGCTCAATCCTGTGCGACGTGAATTATACAGCAAAGACCCGAAGGCATTTGCTGCCAATATAGACCGGTTCATTCAGCACGGCTCTGTGCCGTCCGGCAGCAGACCTTCGCTCAGCATGCTTGCCTTCGGCGATACACATACCCTTACACAGCAGGAGATTGCCAGTGTCGAGGCGTATGTTATGAGTCTGAACAGCGTGGACCGCGCCGGAATCATCAATCCGGGCATGAAGCCGCGCAATTTCTTTATCCTGATTAGTGTGTTATATGTTCTCATACTTTTTATTCAGGGCGGCATCAGGAGCAAGAGGAATATTAAATAATGAAGGGTGCTCTCTGGCCTCTGATTGTATACCTCGCTGCTGTGATCGCGATCATCGTAATGATGCTTGCTGTGTCCTTCTTCCTGGGTCAGAAACACAGAGAGCGTATGACCGGACAGCCCTATGAGTCCGGTATTATGCCTACAGGCTCTGCGCGAATCCGTTTCGATATAAAGTTTTATCTCATAGCCATGTTCTTTGTGATTTTCGATCTCGAGGCTGTCTTTATATATGCATGGGCTGTTTCCATTCGTGAGACGGGGTGGCCGGGCTACCTGGAAGTATTGATATTCATAGGGGTCCTGATGGCCGGACTTGTCTATCTCTGGCGAATGGGAGCGCTGGACTGGGGAGCAGGGAGAAGATCAGGGGGCAAGGCATGAACAGGAAGGAGAAAGCCATAAGTCCTGTGAACTGGTCATTACATAGGCCCGGACAAAACGAGGGGGATGCGGAAGCGATTGACCCTGTTGCAGATGCTGTAAGGGGCAACATCTTTTTTTCCAGTCTTCAGGACTTGCTCGCATGGGGCAGGAAGAATTCGATGTGGCCTTTCAATTTTGGCCTTTCCTGTTGTTTTGTTGAAATGGCGACAAGCCTGACCAGCAAATATGACATTGCCAGGTTCGGGGCCGAGGTCCTGCGCAGTACGCCCAGAGAGGCTGACCTGATGATTATAGCGGGTACGGTATTTATTAAAGCGGCGCCTATCGTTGAAAGACTCTATGAGCAGATGATGCTGCCCAGGTGGGTGATTTCCATGGGATCGTGCGCAAACTCAGGCGGCATGTTCGACATCTACAGCGTGGTGCAGGGAGTGGATTCCTTTCTTCCGGTGGACGTGTATATACCGGGATGTCCACCCCGCCCCGAAGCCTTCATGGAAGGCCTACTGCTTCTCAGAGAGGCAGTAGGCAAAGAACGGCGGCCTCTAAGCTGGGCCGTGGGACCTCAAGGCGTTGAGCGGCCTGAACTTCCTGTTATGCGTGACGCAAAGAGGGATGCAAGGCAGCGTGTCACTGAATTGCCTTCCCCGGACAAGGTTTAAAGTATAGTCAAACCACAGAGACACAGAGGCACTGAGAACAAAATGCCGAAGTTGAGAACTTGTGAAGGTGAGAAGATGTGCAACCTCTACTTTCACACCTTTTCATCTTCGCAACTTCTCAACTTCATTTTCTCTGGGGTTACATTGCCCATATAAGGGGATTTCATGGTAAACGGCGATACCGATATCATAAGGGAATTGCGGGGCAAGTTCGGTGACCGTGAATTAACTCCTCAGACAACAGGCGACGGCATGCCGACGCTATGGGTCCCCAAAGACACGGCGCACGATGTGCTCCGGTACCTTAAAACTGAAGCAGACCGGCCCTATCGCATGCTGTTCGATCTCACCGCAATAGATGAACGCGTCCGCAAACACAGGCAGTACCAGCCGGACAGTGATTTTACCGCTGTTTATCAACTGCTGTCATTTGAACGAAACGAAGACATCAGGATCAAGGTGGCGCTCAAGGGCGAATATCCTTCCATTGCTTCTGTTACTGATGTCTGGCCGTCAGCCAATTGGTATGAGCGCGAACTATGGGACATGTTCGGCATTGATGTTGAAGGCCATCCCCATCTCAGCAGGATCCTGATGCCGCCGCTCTGGAAAGGTCATCCGCTGCGCAAGGAACATCCGGCGCGGCGCACTGAAATGGGTCCTTTTCGCCTGCGGGTCAAAAAAGATGAAGCCGAAGAAGAGGCCCTGAAATTCAAACCCGAAGACTGGGGAGTGGCCAAACCCGGCGGCGATACGGACTACATGTTTCTAAACCTGGGTCCCCACCATGCCGGAACTCACGGAATACTCCGCATAATGCTCGCTCTCGACGGAGAGGAGATTATTGATGCAGTGTTGGACATAGGGTTTCACCATCGCGGACAGGAGAAGATGGGGGAGCGTCAGTCATGGCACACTTTTATACCCTATACGGACCGTATTGATTACATGTCCGGAGTATTGAACAACTTCCCCTATGTACTGGCAGTTGAAAAACTTGCCGGTATCGAGGTGCCTGACAGGGCCAAGGTAATAAGGATCATGACCGCCGAGCTGTTCCGCATTATCAGCCATCTTGTCTGGTACGGCACCTTTGCGCAGGACCTGGGGCAGCTTTCGCCGGTTTTTTTTACATTCAATGACCGCGAACGGGCCTTTGATATTATTCAGGCTGTCTGCGGCGGACGAATGCATCCGGCATGGTTCAGGATAGGCGGTGTGGCCCAGGACCTTCCGGAAGGGTGGGACTCCCTGCTGAGCGATTTTCTAAGGTATCTCCCTGCAAGGCTGGATGAGTACGACACGATGATCATGCAGAACAGCATTATAAAAGCCCGCACAAAAAATGTCGGGGCCCTCACCCTCGATGAGGCAATTGAATGGGGTGTTACAGGTCCCAACTTGCGCGCCTGCGGACTCGAATGGGATTTCAGGAAGAAA
>JBEKJD010000170.1:0-7016 GCA_050011415.1 Dissulfurispiraceae bacterium
CAAAAGCGCACTTATGTGGATTCTTTTCTACTAATATCTCCTTATCATTGTCCACTGCATTTTTTAATTTATCTATCCAATTCAGATGATCTTGCTTTCTCATCATGAATGTTTTCACAAACTCAGTTACATCTTCTTGTCTTGATTGAATAGACAACTTAATTCTTGTGTCAATTAATGGCACAGCTTCACCCATTAAATTAATTACACCTCTAAGATATTTGGGCATGTTTGGCACAGAGGTACAGGCTGGAGAGTCTACAATCTGAATGATGTCAAAATACGGCAATGCAATTATATAGTCTTTAGCTGAAAATACAAGATAATCGATATCCTGCGTGCATGAATTTCCATGTTTATAAACTTCATTTTCCATATAATCTCACCTTTGAGTGACGATAATAATATGATACAGCGATTGGTCCAGAGTCAAGGGTAAAATTATTTAACTCCTTTTCTACTCCACCCTGTTGTCATATTCAGAGGATATCTGTTTCAGGAATCAACGCACGCCTTGTTTTACCTCCATTCTCAGGAAATAGCTTAGGACTGTCCTAACACCCACAATGCTTACGAGTATGCCCACCTTTTCCCAACTCGGGCTAACAGCAGAACTAATGATATCCGCAGCAATGAAAATTTCGAGCCCCAGAAGAAGATGGGCACCCAGACGTTGGCGAATAGTTTCACTCTTAGAAACCGGGTCTTCCTTGGCAGAGGAGAATTTTAAGCCGATAAATGCAACTATCGCCTCAATAACACCCCATACTACAACTACTGACCCTAATCCGCTAATGGTGAGTATAACTGCCTGTAAAATATTGTGTATGATCTCCACAATCCATTCCCTCAGCTAAAATATACTATCAATTATGTTTTCATGCAAGATTGATTCTTTTTTCAGACAGTAAGAAACAAGCATTACCATACGAAATACTCGGTATGACTAAGTATATCAAAAGTGAATAGTACAGGAATAAAAATATTCATACAGGCAAAAACTATGCGGTATATAAACGAAAACGCACACTCGATCCGACATTGACCGATAGGTCAAGTCCTATCTTTTACAATTAAAGATGTCTACGCAAGCGCGATTGGACGTTCACCACATCATGATACATGCGGTCGACAAATCAGAGATATTCTGCGAAGATGAGGACAGGCTAATTTAACTGCTACCCTTTTCTGACCCTCTCGACGAAAGCCTTCGCTCTCAATTGCAAATAGGTTATCCTATCATTTGCAGCAGCCTGGTACGTGTCTCAATGAGAAGGCTCTCCGGCTTCGGCCATTGCTCAAGTATTACGCATCCTGAGAAATTACGTTTTTTCATTCGCTCCATAAAGCCCTTTATGCCTGCCGGGTCTTTGCCGGCCGGGCCTGTGAAAAAGGGGAGGTGGCTGTCATTGTCGCCGTAGTTTTCATGCATATGGATATGTATTACAGGCACCTGCGGACCTAGCATATCGACGAACTTAAGGTAATCGTTGCGGGTTGCATTACATAAGTTTGCATGACCGATATCCAGACACATTCCAACATGTTCCGGATTGTCACTAAGCCGCAGGAGACTGAAGAGTTTATTGAAATCTTCAGGCCCGGTATCGGGTGTGTTTTCAATGGATAGTTTGATCCCGTCATGTGAAAGGCGGTTCATTAGGGGAACAATCGCATCCGCATAAGCAGCGATTCCCTCGCCGGTATAAAAATGAATGTTGATAAGAGCTGCACCGGTATCCTGTGCGAACGCTATTATTTCGGAGAGGCGCTCATGGTAACCGGCCCTCAAAGGGTTTAACTGCCACGGCGCATGGACAGAAAGCCGGATATCACTTGCAACAGCGGTATCCCTGATAAATATGCGAGTTTCTTTGGATATGTCGTTTTCGTCCCAGCCTGCCCCGGATTCATTTTTATCCGGAAACCATTCAAAGGCGTCAAAACCGTTAGCAACAGCATATTGGAAGGGCTGCATCACGGAATATGCAGAACGGGCTGTCTGATTGCCGATGCGCACGCGCGCTGTTTCAATCATTTTCAAGACCTGCCTGGGGGCGCGATTGCACGACATAATATTGTCCGTTGCAGTATGCGCCCTCAATATCCTGGGGACCGCCGAGGGCCTTTTCAACAGATGTGCCGATGCTTGCAATGTTTAACAAAAACTTGTTTAGAAAATCCTCATCCCAAACAAGGGCTTCTTCCGTGTAATTCAGGCTGACCTTAACGGGTTGCGGAAGCATGAAGCTGTCGTAAAGGCCCGCGCCTGCAAAACCGGCGAGGTCTTCCCCGTTTGAATCCGAACGGAAGACCAGGCCGCTGCCGAAAAGACCAACGCCCTTGCCCGGAAATGATAAGAGGTGCGGTTCCTTGCCGCCTTTCACACATGAGAAACTGAGCGCCCTGCCCGGGTAGTTTGCAACAAGTGTCTCCCCGAGTCCGAGTACGGCTTCCGCATAAATTTCATTCTTATTGTTCGTTAAAGGGTTGGCAGTATGAATCACATAACTGTAATCTGCTTCAACTACCCTCTGGATGAGAACAGCCATGATGAGGCACTCATGCGGGATACCGTTAGCCTTGCGGCTTAAATACGCCCTTTCATTCCACTTGGAGCCCCATACGCGTTTGATGCACGTCCATGCCTCTTCCCATTTTCCCGGCCAGTCTTCGGGCCGTCCAATTCCCGAATTTTCCATTGCTGAACATAGTGAGTTGAACAGTTCATCCGGCGCTTCAAGGGCAAGGATGGTATTTTTTATTTCTTCCAATAATCCGGCGTCCTGCTCTCCGATTTTTTCGTCGGCCCGCCGAACCAGTTCATCATGACGTTTCGAGAGTTCTTTATTGGACAGCGAGGCGAGGACCTTTTCGAAAACGCCGAAAGGCAATGCTGCCGAGGCCGGCAGGTGTATCCAATCAGGCAATTTGCCGCGCATGCGCCTCAGATTGTTGGATTTGCCTCCTGTATTTTTGTTATTGAAGTCTTCCATCGTTACCGCGTATGCACTGAAAACCGGCTTTGGCATCCCGGATGTTTTTATATGTGCGGTTATGCTATGCGGTGACAGCGACTTCAACTCTTCCCTGCTTTTTTCAAATGCTACATCACCGGTTGGGCCGACGCTAAGTTTGATCCAGCCGCCGACCAACGACTTTAACTTTTCGATCTCATCGGAGCTGTAACAAACTGCGAAGAGTATGCGAGCATTTCTGGCCCGGACCGCCAGGTGGGACAACACATCGATCGAGGCAGGCGTTATAAGAGCGGTAACTCCTTCGGGGATTTCCTCATTCCCCTCTACGTTGTCGGCAACTATTACTGCGGGGCTGGTAAAAATCTTGCCCTGGATGGATTTTAAATGTGATACTGTTTCAATGACTCCAGTTCCACTGTTCAGGCTGATCACCTGCCAGTTCCCGAGGTCGGCGCTTTTCCGCAACAGGGCATCCAGTTTGTGCAAAAGTAATGAGAGGACAAATGCAGGCCTGCCGCGCACCACCTCTTCAGCAAAAAGACTGACACTCCATGAAGCGGCATGAAAGGCCTTTCCGAGAGATTCGGCTTTGGGCTGAAGGAGTTGGTAATATCGGTCGATGAAGTTGCCCAGGCCCCGCTGAAGGCGGTCGACCACGGCCTTGGCCTGAAGCGTCCGAAGCTTCACGGAAAGTGACATCTTCCCGAGACGTTTCCAGTAAGCAAGACAGCTTTCAAATTCCTCGTCGGGGGTTGAGATACACAGATTCTCAAGGGACATAACAGTCAATTCCGCGAGTTGATCTGCGTTTAGTTTCGGATCCAGATTTTTTTCGACAACAACCCTGAAAAAATCTTCCAGTGCCAGGTCGAGAAAAAGGAGGTCACGCACCCTGCTTTGTTCCTCGTCGAGCCTGACCGCCACCCAATGTCGTGCTTCAGTGATCTTTTCAGCGAGGGTAAATGCCAGGTTCCCATTAGCATCCCGATGTGACAATATATAATCCATCAGTCTGTGCATATCTGCATCGAACATATACCGGGCGGAATTAACTGCAGTGTTGAGATCGCTGCCGGCATGCACTTCCCTGAGTATTTCAAGGAAGTGCTCGAAGTCATGTATCAGGGCCTCTTTCATATGCGAAATAAAAGGCGGTTGTGACCTGATGGGGCGCTCATAGCTTTCCATGCGTTTCCTGGTGACGCCGCCTTTTTCAAGCCTCTCATAGAAAAGATCAATATCTCCGTTGCTCCTGAGGAATTCCAGATAGGCCTCACAAATGACTATATCGTCGGGAGTGGCGTTATTATGGAGCTTCTGATGCCATTCTTCCATAAAATGTCCACCAGCCTCTTTTATGTGATGTCGATGCATGATGTTCAATATCTCGTCACGGACGCGCTGCGCATCCCTGCCTGTCCCGAGAGTTGTCATTATCAGGCGGAGGACCTCACGTTCCTGCGGCTCATTGATGTATCGGCCTGCGAGTTTATCCGTAAGGCGGCTTATGGCATGTCCTAATTCTCTGGGCTTGGTATTATAGTTTCGCTGCCAGTCCAACTGCCTGACATACGAAAAGCGCAACCAGACATATATCAGCGCAATCCCTTCGGCATTATTGCTGCCGATCTGATCAAGCAGGTCATAACACAGATTGAACCTGTGCATCAGTGTCCATGAATTACGGCCCATTTCATTTTCGATGATCTTGTCGGCAATAGCAACAAGTCGGATACTTCCCGAAAAATTGTCCTGTCCCGAAAGCAGTACAACAGGGACAATAAAATTAAGCCCCTTATTTTTTATCCAGCGTCCGGTATCGCTTTGTTTGAGGACAAACAAAATGTCCGCAGGCGCTTCTTTTTCGTCTATCTCCAGGATTAACCGCCTGGTCCCGTCATCATCGGTAAATGGCGTCTGAGCTGCTGTATTTTGGAATACGACTGTTCCGGCAGGATGCATGGAGGATGGAGGCAAAACCCATTCGTGATGGGAATTGTTTGATACACCCCAATGAAGAACCAGGGGCCCCTCTATATCGGTAAGCAGGGTTATGATGTAGTGTCCCTGGTCCCTGGCAACCGCAACTGCCAATTGTCCTTCAGCAAGCTGATACGAGCGCTTATAAACCGCATTTTTCAGGCCGGACTCTTTTATTAGCTTTTCCATCAAAGACAGGTCTGGTCCGTTATTTTCAGATTGTTCTATGGTAATCCCCTCATTCCTCCGGACAAATCCGGGCATTTATTATATTATGAGACAACTTGTATTCTTTTGCCATCCCCTGCGTTAAGCTGTAACCATTTAGTTATGGGCGGCAAACAATCTATTCGAATAACTTCTGACAAATCAGAGGAGAGCTTCTTTATCCAGGATTTCCCTTATCTTGGCCAGCAGGTTATGGGGTGTGACCGGCTTTGATATAAAATTTATCCCTTCTTCTAAAATGCCCTTTCTGTTGATTATGTCGGATGTATAACCGCTGGTAAAGAGCACCTTAACGTCAGGTTTTATCCTCTTGATTTCATCAATAGCTTCTTTGCCGCTCTTCCTCGGCATTATCACATCAACCACAATAAGCTGGATGCTGTCTTTGTTCTCTTTAAATTTGTTTATGGCATCCTCTCCATTCACTGCATCTATTATCTTATAACCATTTTCTTCCAGTATCTTTTTTGAAAGCACTCTTACGTCTTCATTGTCCTCTGCAAACAAAATGGTCTCTGTCCCACCCTTCGGCGTGATGACCTCTGTCACTTTTGCTTCTCCGGTCGTTGATTCAATCAGAGGCAGGTATATCCTGAATGTTGTGCCTCTGCCCGGTTCGCTATATACAGTGATGTTGCCGCCATGCTGCTTGACTATTCCGTATACGATTGAAAGCCCAAGCCCTGTGCCTTTGCCTATTTCCTTGGTTGTGAAGAACGGTTCAAATATCTTCTGCTGCGTCCTTTCATCCATGCCTCTGCCTGTGTCTGTAACTGTAACGAGGGCATACATACCCGGTTTCTCTATGGCATGTCCCTTTACATATTGGGTATCCAGTTTAACTGTGTCTGTGCATATTGACAGTAATCCCCCATCGGGCATGGTATCCCTTGCATTGGTAGAGAGATTCATCAGTACCTGCTCTATCTGGCCGGGATCCACCATTACGGTTAAGGCTTTCTCTGCAAGTTGTGTCTTAAGCTCTATGTCCTCACCAATGAGTCTTAACAACAGTTTTTCCATGCCTTTGATAAGTTGATTCAGGTCTGTCTCCTGTGGAGCGATTTCCTGCTTTCGGCTGAAGGCAAGGAGTTGCCTGGTAAGGTTTGCCGACTTTCCTGCTGAACTTAGTATCTGATCTACAAATGGCCTCAATTCGCTGTCTTTTCCCAGCTTGGTGTTAAGGAGACTTCCGTAGCCTATTATAGCTGTCAGCATGTTATTGAAGTCATGGGCTATGCCCCCTGCCAAATGCCCTACCGCCTCCATCTTCTGGGCCTGACGGAGATGGTCCTCAATTTTTTTGTGCTCGGTGATGTCGGTGAACATTGCAAAGGAGCCCTTGAAATGCTGATCATCATCAAAGATGGGCACTGCAGAAGCAATAGTCCACACCGCCTGGCCATTCTTATGACGGTACCGGCGTTCGTAATGCTCAGACAGTCCCCGGCGACGGTTTCCCATTCTGCTGTGGTAATCAGACACATCCTCTTCGAACATGAAGGTGGTCACCGGCTTTCCGATTATTTCCTCGGTCCGGTAACCGAGCATGTCAGCCATCCTCTCATTGACAAAAGATGTTATGGTATCCTCTCCAACCACCCATATTCCCTCGTTGGCCGTGTCGACGATTCTGCGATACCTGAACTCACTGTCTCTTAAAGCGTTTATTGACTCCTCTTCACGAAGGTAGAAAATTTCCTGACGCCTCTGATAAAAATATAATCCAATTATGCCTGATATGCACATGAGGCCGAAGAGCGCACTTTGCATCTTAACAGCCCGTCGCCAATCATAATAGATCGAATCAATGCCCCTGCTAACAGT
>JBEKJD010000171.1:0-7001 GCA_050011415.1 Dissulfurispiraceae bacterium
GGAAGTCCCGCAAATAATGTTTTCCCATCATGATAAATAATAGAAGTTTTCCCGTGCATGAGGAGAGGGGCCCTTATTATATCACCGCCGTAAGCAGCGCCTATGGCCTGATGGCCGAGACAGACGCCGAGTATCGGGATTTTCCCGGCGAACTGCCTGATGACCTCTATGGATACCCCCGCCTCGTTGGGAGTACAGGGCCCCGGGGAAATGACAATTCTCTCCGGCTGTTTTTTCTCTATCTCGGCAATGGTTATCCGGTCATTTCTAAAGACCTCTATAGTTTCGCCCAGTTCCCCCAGGTACTGCACTATGTTGTAAGTAAAAGAGTCATAATTGTCGATCATCAAAAGCATATCTTAACCTTAACCTAAGCCTTAACCTTGTTTTTCAAAGAAGTCAACTGTCTTCATCATTGCCATGGCTTTGTTGACTGTCTCGGTATATTCGCTCTCCGGGACGGAGTCTGCCACAATGCCTGCCCCGGCCTGTACAAATATTGTATCATTTTTAATAATAAGCGTTCTAATGGTTATGCACATATCCATATTGCCCGAATAACTTATATATCCGACTGAACCCGCATAGGGTCCCCTTTTTGTAGGTTCCAGTTCCTCTATGATCTCCATGGCCCTGACCTTTGGAGCACCGCTGACTGTGCCTGCAGGAAAGCAGGCTTCAAGGACATCAGCGGCATCAAGCCCTTTTTTAAGACTGCCCTCGACGTTAGAGACAAGATGCATTACATGGCTGTACCGTTCCACTTGCATCACTTCAGTCACTTTGACGGAGCCGGTGCCGGCGACCCTGCCTACGTCATTCCTCCCAAGGTCAACGAGCATGATGTGCTCTGCTATTTCTTTGGGATCTTTCTTCAGGTCTTCCTCAAGCGCCCTGTCCTCATCTTCGGTTGACCCCCTTTTCCGCGTCCCGGCAATGGGCCTGAGGGTTATTTTTTCTCCTTCGAGCCTGACGAGTATTTCAGGTGAAGAGCCTACAAGCTGCGCGTCACCGATGTCGAGGTAATACATATAAGGTGAAGGGTTTATCACCCTTAGGGCGCGATAGAGGTTGAATGGGTGCGAGGGGGCCTGTGTTTCAAACCTCTGCGAGAGGACTACCTGAAGAATATCGCCGGCCATTATATATTCCTTGGCTTTGACAACAGCGTCCATGAAGCCTTTTTTTGTGAAATTGGAAGAGAAATTATTCAAAGAGGACAAATGCGAAAGGCCAAAGGCTGAAGGGGAAAGTTCCTTCATCTCTTGCCCCTTGACCGGCCCCAGGCGGGCCTTTTGGCCAAGTTTTTTTATTATTTTATCAATCTGCTTTCCCGCATTCGCGTAAATCTTTTCGGTATCCTGGTTATTAATGTGGACGTTTGACACGATCTTTATGGTTTGCCTGAGGTTGTCGAATATCAGGATAGTATCGGTGAGCATCAGAAAAATATCGGGAATGTCCAGCGCCGGCTTAGAAGAATCAGGGACCCGCTCATAGAACTTTGTTACGTCGTATCCGATATGCCCCACAAATCCACCTGAGAACCGAGGAAGCCCGGCAACTTCAACAGGAGTGAACCGGGCCAATATGTTTTTTATCACAGAAAGCGGATCGTCCGTTTCCATGAGGGAAGTTTTATTGTTTTCCCGGATAGTTACTTTTTTGCCCGTGCAGCTGAGGGTCATGGCAGGGTCGATGCCGAGGAAAGAATAGCGGGCCCATTTCTCACCGCCGGTAACACTCTCCAAAAGAAAGGAAGGTTTCTTGCCGAGCTTGAGGAATGCGCTTACCGGTGTCTCGCCATCGCCGAGTATTTCCTTATAGACAGGGATAAGGTTGCCCTGTCGGGATAAAGATTTGAATTCGTCAAAGCCGGGGAATAACATTTTTTAGCATAGCATAATTTGCGTTAACGCGCAAAGCACATAACTCCCCCGTCCCCCTCTTAACTTAAGAGGGGGATATTATCCTCCCCTTAAGTTAAGGGGAGGTGAGGAGGGGTTATGCCATGGGGGTTTGTGCTAAAATAAATAAAAAGGCGAGTCTTGATCCAATGAACTGGTACTCGATCTATACAAAGCCGAAGCAGGAGTGTAAAGTAGAAGAAAGCCTTGCCCGTGCATCGCTTGAAGTGTTTAATCCGAAATTGCGAAGCAAAAGACTTGTCCGCGGCAAGTATGAGCATGTTGTCCGGTCTTTTTTTCCAAATTATCTGTTTGCGAAATTTGATTCTCACCGGCAGTATCATATGATCAAATATACACGTGGAGTAAGGGGCATTGCAGGTAATCAGGGCTCGCCGTGGCCTGTCAGCGAAGATATAATAAACATCATCAGATCAAGAATGAATGACGAGGGACTTATTGTTATAAGCCCCGATATAAAAGTCGGCGACAAAGTGGAGATAACAGAGGGCCCTTTCAGGGGTTTGATGGGCATATTTGAGCGGGAGATGAAAGACAGAGACCGCATTATAGTGCTCCTTAATACAATCGAGTACCAGGTGCGCGTTGACATTGAAAAAGAACTCCTCGTGAAGAAGTGACTTCCTGCCAATCCTCCTTTCTTTTCATACATATAGGGCTAAGTACTATGGTAATATATAAGAAGTGTCTTGTTTGTTTTGCATGATACTGAAAGCTGATGACTTCGTAGAAAGTCTGACAAAGTGTTTTTTCGTCATTGTCTCGAAAGTAGATCGCACGTCATACCCGCGAAGGCGGGTATCCACTTTGGAAAGAATGGATTCCCGCTTAAATACTGCGGGAATGACGGCCTTCGGGTAGTTGCTTGCGCTCTGGATACCCGCCTTCGCGGGTATGACGACTTTTTACAAGGCCATCAAAGCTGACTCTTACACTATAATAAGGCGGACAATCATGAAAAAAATATTGGTGACCGGCGCTGCCGGATTTATAGGTTCGAAGACTTCCCGGCAATTGCTCGAAGCAGGAATACAAGTCATAGGCGTCGACAATATGAACGATTATTATGATGTGACCTTAAAAACACGGAGACTCGATGGCCTGAAAAAGGACAAAGGCTTTACCTTTTACCGGCTTGATATAGAGGACATGGCCGCAATGGACCCTATTTTCAGGGAAAGTAAAATAGACGCTATTATAAATCTTGCCGCCCGCGCAGGTGTGAGGTACAGCATTGAGAATCCGCACGTCTACATGAGCACAAATGCGCAGGGAGTTTTAAATCTCCTGGAACTGATGCGCAAGTATGATGTCAGGAAGCTGGTGCATGCATCAACCTCTTCTTTGTACGCCGGACAAAAAATGCCTTTCACCGAAGACCTGGCGGTCAACACTCCTATTTCGCCCTATGCGGCAACCAAGAAGGCGTCCGAAGCAATTGCGTACTCTTATCATTACCTGTTCGGTCTCGACATATCAGTGCTGAGGTATTTCACTGTTTACGGACCTGCCGGAAGACCTGATATGAGCATTTTCAGATTTATCAAGTGGATTGATGAGGGGAAGCCGCTGGAGCTTTTTGGTGACGGCACGCAGAGCAGGGATTTTACTTATATCGATGACATAGCTGCCGGTACTGTGAAAGCGCTCAAAGAGGTGGGGCATGAGATCATCAACCTGGGCGGAGGGAAAAGTCCCAGTACTCTGAACTATGTTATCGGCAGGCTCGAAGAATTGTTAGGAAAAAAAGCTGTTATTAATTACTTGCCTTTTCTGAAAACAGATTTAACTGAAACCGGCGCTGATATTACAAAGGCGGAAAGGCTGCTTGACTGGAGACCGGAAACGGACCTCGATGACGGCTTGAGAAAGACGGTTGACTGGTATGTGGACAACAGAAGCTGGCTCAAAGACGTAAAGGTATGAAAAAAGCTATGGAAACCCAACCACAGAGACACAGAGACACGGAGAAAAAATAATGCTAAATAAGAGAAGAAACGGTTTTTTTTTAATATATGGAGTTTGTCTCTGTGACTCTGTGCCTCAGTGGTCAGGTTTTTAATCTTATGATAGCCCCGGAGATCTTCAGGGAATATGATATAAGGGGGATAGCCGGTAAAGACCTTACCGCAGATGCGGCAGAGCTTATCGGAAAGGCCTTCGGCTCCATGGTAGAGTCATATTCTCCTCAGGCAAAACGGGTAAGTGTCGGAAGAGATGTACGGTTAAGCTCTGATGAGCTTGCTTCAGCGCTGATCAGGGGAATCAGGTCCACGGGTCTGGATGTATATGATCTTGGGGTCTGCCCCACGCCGTTGCAGTATTTCTCGCTCTATCATCTGGATCTTGATGGCGGTGTAATGATAACCGGCAGCCATAATCCGCCCGAATATAACGGCTTCAAGATCAGCGTGGGGAAAGAGACCATCTACGGCATGCGCATACAGGAGCTGAAAGAGATAATACAGAATATCGAAGGTGGGAAGATGGGAAGTTGCGAAGTTGAGAAAAAACCGAAGGTGCTCCCAACTTCTCAGCTTCTCAACTTCTCAACTTCGGGGAAGATAGAGGAATATGATATTGTGAATGCATATAAAGAATATATGCTGAAACAGTTTGCCTATCTTAATGACGCCGGGTTCAGGCGCCTTAAAGTAGTCATAGACGCCGGAAACGGCACTGCAGGCGCTGTAGTGCTGGAAATCCTGGGTTGTATGGGCTGTGAGGTCATTCCGCTCTACTGCGAGCCTGACGGAAATTTCCCCAACCACCACCCTGATCCGACAGTAGTCGCCAACATGCAGGATTTGATTGCGGAGACTAAGCGGTCCGGAGCTGATATCGGTGTAGGATACGATGGTGACGCTGACAGGATCGGCGTTGTTGACAGAGAAGGGACTATAATATGGGGAGATCAGATCATGATTGTCCTGAGCAGGGAAGTGCTGAAGGAAAACCCGGGGGCCAAGGTGATCGGCGATGTCAAATGCTCGCAGACAATGTTTGATGCGATAAGAAAACTGGGCGGTATCCCGGTTATGTGGAAGACCGGACACTCTCTTATAAAACAGAAAATGAAGGAAGATGGGGCCATTATTGCAGGGGAATTCAGCGGGCATATCTTTATCGGGCATAATTATTTCGGTTATGACGACGCGCTCTACACCACTTTCAGGCTTATTGAGATTATGAAGAAAACGGGGAAGGATATAAAAGAACTCCTTTCTGATGTGCCCCGCATGGCATACACCCCTGAAATCAGACGCGACTGCCCGGAAGATGTAAAAAGAGAAGTTGCAGACAATGTGTCATCCCGGCTTATTGCATATCAGAAAAACGGCAATTCGCCTTTCAGGATTATGGGTGTCAATACGCTTGACGGCATCAGGGTCCTATTTGAAAAAGGGTGGGGACTGATACGGACGAGCAACACTCAACCTGTAATCGTAATGAGGGCCGAGGCAGAGGACGAGGAACATTTACACCAATACACAAGCTTTTTGGAAAATGAGTTGAATAATGCGATGGTCGAAAAACAGGTTAAGGTTGAGGTTGAGAAATGTATAGGATAATAATTATGTTATCTACTTTGATCTTAACCTTAACCTGCAGTTGGAGTGTTTTATGAAAGATCTTATTCTTGCCGGCGGAGGGGGGACGAGGCTTTGGCCCTTGTCCAGAATAAACTATCCCAAGCAGTTTTTAAAAATAAACAGTGATAAATCACTTCTGCAGCTGACTGTTGAAAGGCTCCTGAAAGTTGTGACTCAGGATGATATCGTTGTTGTGACGAACAGGAAATATAAATTTTATGTGAAATCCGACCTCCCAGCTATTAAACATGTAATATTCGAGCCTGCGGGCAGGAATACTGCTCCTGCAACGGTGCTCGGCATTAAATACTGCATGGAAAAGCTCGCCTGCAGTGAAGACGAAGTTATATTCCTTTGCCCGTCAGATCATGTGATTCGGCCCGATGAAAAATTTGCAGAATGCCTGAGGCTCGCCGACACAATAGCGCGCGAAGGCTATATTGTGACATTTGGTGTAAAACCTGACAGGCCTGAAACCGGATACGGCTATATAAAAGCAGGTAAAGGCATAGGGCAAGGTAAAGATATAAATTTCCACGATGTGGAAAGATTTATAGAAAAGCCTGATATGGAAACAGCCCGGCGGTATGTGGAAGACGGTTCTTATTACTGGAATTCCGGGATGTTTGCTTTCAGCATCAAAACCATGCTCGATGAAATTGGCAGGCACGCTCCTGAAATAAAAGGATTGCAGATCCATGAGGGATTCGAGGATGTGCTGAGGGTCTTTGAGCAGATGCCCGACATCTCCATAGATTATGCGGTAATGGAGAAATCGGACAGGGTTGTTGTACTGCCTCTCGACATGTACTGGAATGACATAGGCTCCTGGGATTCGCTCTACGACGTGCTGGATAAAGACGAAGAGAAGAATGTTACTCAGGGCGATGTCCTTGCGATAGACACAACGGGAACGCTTATTTTGGGGAGTAAGCGGCAGATTACTACTATAGGGCTTAAAGATTGCCTGATTGTTGAAACCGATGACGCCATATTGGTGGCGAAAAAAGGAGAGGCCCAGAAAGTAAAAGAGGCGGTAGACATTCTGCATAAAGCGTCACGGCCTGAAGTGGAGGAGCACGTTACCACCTACAGGCCCTGGGGCAGCTATACCATTCTTGAAGACGGGCATCGGTACAAGATAAAAAGGATTGTGGTGAATCCAAATGAAAAATTAAGCCTCCAGATGCACTACCACCGTTCTGAGCATTGGGTTGTGGTTAAAGGCGCTGCAAGGGTGACGGTCGGCGATAAGGAAATGTATATACATGAAAATGAATCGGCATATGTGCCGAAATCAACCATGCACAGACTCGAAAATCCAGGCAAAGTCCCCCTTGAAATAATTGAGGTGCAGAACGGCGAATATGTGGGAGAAGATGACATTATAAGGATGGAGGACAAGTACGACAGATGAGGGGCAAAAGATTGAAGATGCGAAGATGTGAAGGTGAGAGTAAAACAGAAGGTGAGAACGTGA
>JBEKJD010000172.1:0-6976 GCA_050011415.1 Dissulfurispiraceae bacterium
GCAATTCTCGAGGAAAAGACGGAAGGTAATGGTTCTGCCGTAAGGGGCACGACCGAAGCGGGTCAAATGATTGCTTCCGCATGGCAGATGCTTAATGTCTCTCCAGAGTCTTTTAAACGTGTCAATCCCGATGTCAGACATCAGTATGATGTGATATCAGATGCATATGCATCCACAGTTGGCCCGTTGCTTACAACAACATGGGGCCAGGGCAACACAAACAATCTTCTTTCCCCGTACAACGAGTATACGCCTGCCGAAAGCGGTTGTACACACACGTTAACAGATTGTCTCGCCACTGCAATGGCCCAGGTGATGAAATACTGGAACTGGCCGGCCTCCGGTGCTGGAAGCGCGTCGTACACGTGGACTTATAATAGTGCGACTCTGTCAACCAATTTCGCAGCCCATACCTACGATTGGGCAAATATGCCGGCCGCCCTGTCCGCGTCGACCACAGCCACTCAGAACAACGCCATCGCCCAGCTGATATACGATGCCGGAATTTCGACAAGGACCCAATATGGATGCACACTGTCGACTGAGAGTTATTATTTGACGGCAACCAGCCTTCCTCTGTTCTTTAACTACCGCAGTGTCGAATGGATGCCGGATAGATACTTCTATACGTCTTCAACAGACTGGATGGGCCTTATAATGGCTGAACTCAATGCATCGCCTACCCCTCGCCCGGTGTTGTTAGTGATCCAGACAGCTGACGGTGCAAACCACCATAAGGTTGTAATTGACGGTTACCAGAATATCGGCGGCACAGAAGAGGTACATGTGAACTATGGACAGTCCATGGGTTCCGACGGTTATTATGATATAACTAACAACTGGACCACAACCCCTCAGTCAGGCCCTTCATCCTATACATGGAGCAGCAGCATGCAAAATTTGATTGTCGGTATAGAACCTGACAATGTCGGGGCCACCTTTACACTAACCGAAATAGTGACCGGGAGCGGTTCAGGCGCTGTCAGCGTATTGCCTGCCGCCAAATGGATACCTACATCATCTGGTTCGGGCTCGCAAAACTTTGCCGACGGAACTCAGGTCATACTATATGCGACGCCCGCTTCCGGATCGGTATTCGCCGGGTGGGGAGGAGCGTGCTCCGGAAACGGGATCGAATGCACTATTGCAATGAATTCAGACGAGAGCGTAACTGCAACCTTCCAGCAAAACACATCCGCCGCAACTTATTCCATATCAGGAACGGCTACGTCGTCGAGCGGTGCAGCAATGCCTGGAGTGACAATGAATTTGCTTTCCGGAGCGAATACTGATACAGGCGGAGGGGCCCTTTTGCAGACGGCAACAACAGACAGTAACGGAAATTACAGTTTCTCGGGAATATCATCCGGCGCATATGTGGTTATGCCGAACTATTCAGGTTACAGTTTCAGTCCTCTGGGGGTGTTTTTGCCGGTAAACAATACGAATGTGACAGGACAAAACTTCGTGGGCACTTCAGGAGCCTCAAGTTATACCATTACAGCCTCTGCCGGCACGGGCGGAATCATCAGTCCTTCAGGGACTATTGCGGTAAACTATGGAGGAAGCCAAACTTTCACGATCACTCCTTCAGCCGGGTATCTGATATCCAGTGTGCTTGTGAACCACATCTCAGTGGGGGCGGTAAGCTCATATACGTTCAGAGATTCAAGCGGGAGCCCATCGATATCGGCAAATTTCATTGCAAACTCAGGCGAGATAACCTCAGGGACTTTAAGCACATCAGGCGGCACGGCCATATCAGGAGCTACAATGACTGTGAGCGGATCCGGTATCGAGTGGACGACAACCACCAACAGCAACGGCAGCTACAGCTTCACAGGCTTGCCCAGTGGCTCTTATATAATTACGCCGAGCCTGACAGGATATACCTTCAACCCTGCGAGCCTGCCCTTGTCGGTAAGCAGTGCGAATGTCACAGGAGAGAACTTTACTGCGACCCAGTCAGCCTCTGCGTGCCCCGGGTCCCCGGCAATGATGTCCGGGGCAAACCCGACATATTTCAGTTCTCTTCAGTCTGCTTACAACGGAGCGTCAAATGGCAGCACTATTGGGACTCAGTGGATCACCTTTGGAGAAAGTCCTGTATTCAACCGTAACATTTCCTTGGACCTTATCGGGGGATATGATTGCTATTATGTCGGCAACAGTTCATATTCAACTGTTACAGGGCGTCTCACAATAAGCAACGGGACAGTGACGGTATCGAATTTGATAATCCAATAGGGACCCAATTATTTGATATATTCATTCACGCGCTCTACTTCAAATCTGTCCGTCAACAAGACATTCCGGACAAAAGTAAATATTTTCTTTCGCACTTCCGGTGTTACGTCCGGGTAAAAAACCGGGTTTGCAACAACCACGCCCCTGAATGCATAAAAAGGGGCCAGCACCTCATACAATTCTTTGTCCCCTGATAATGTCACATATTCATTAAAAAAAAGGCGCAGCGCATCCAGATAAGGTCCCGCAACTGTCCCATGAGCGCGCAGAGAGGAAAACACGTAATTTGTTGTGAGCGCTGTGATATCATCGGCAGCTTCTCCCCACGGGCCACGGCTTCTGTCCAAAAGCACAAAATCTGCTTCTTCATTCTCCGTGTCTCCGTGTCCCCGCGTCCCCGCGTCTTTTTTCTTAAACCATATATTGCCAGGGTGGAAATCGCCATGTATCTGACAAAGACGGGCAGTCTTCGGTTTAAGTCTTGCCCTCCAATCCACGCAGAGCTTTTCTATTTCAGCCATCTCCTCATAATTCATAACTCCATCAGGGTAGGTGTCGAACACACCCATCAGGCATTCTCCATGCCCAATAGTGTCCCTTATTTTTCTCCAGTAAAGCTGCCTGGCTTCCTTTTTTACCGCATGTATAGATGAAAGGTAGGCAGTCATGGATTTAATCTTACCGATATCAACGGCATTCAGACGGTCTTTACGTGCAAATTCAGCCAGGTCAATAAAATAATCCGTCCCCTCAACCTTTTCCATCAGCAGATAATATTCTTTGCCTCCGCCGATTGATTGAATAGAACCGTTCTCATGCTCTGCAAGCACATCTATTGCCGCGACATGCTTTGGAAGATTTTTATATTCGTCGAGGTCAAGAAGAAAGACCGCAGCCCTGTCAGAAGGGAAATCGTGTCCCAGCCCCTCGGACAAGAGCGCTTTTACCACATATGGTTTGACTTCCGTGGATGTCCTGACTTCTACCAGGAAGCCGGAACCCTGCACCCCTGATCCGAGTCTTCTGATATCCACTCCAATCGCGCCGCTGAACTCTCCGAAGAGATATTTCCTCAACGCATCTTCATTAATCATGCCCCCCACGCTCCGAACGTGGCAGTATACCGCTCAATAAATTCATCGTAAGTGTAAACGTGCTCCTGCGTGCCATATTTCTCAACAGCATATGCAGCAGCCACCGTGCCTATTTTTGCAGCAGCCGCAAGGTCCTTTCCCATGGCAAGGCCCTTGAGCAACCCTGCCCTGTAAGCGTCCCCGGCGCCGGTCGGATCAACAACAGAGGCAACCCTGGCCGCAGGCACGCTTATATCGCCTCCGGCAGTGCTGATCAGTGAGCCTTTTTCTCCAAGAGTGCTGATAATAGCACCTGACAATTCGAGCAGTCCTTTTTTGTCCGTATTCGTCATGTTCATTATCATTTCAAGCTCATAGTCGTTGGAGATCAGCAGCATGGACCCGGTGATCCACTCAATAAGAGCGCTTTTGTCCCACGCAGTAAGCGATTGCCCGGGATCGCAAATATACCGGATCTTTTTATTTTTACAGGCCCTGGCATATTCCATCATGTCGGTGAGATTCCCAGGTCCAATCAGGCTGATGGAATCATCCGGTTTCGCATCGGTAAAATCATACCCTGAAGGATATTTCATCGCGCCCGGGTTAAAACCCGTTATCTGGTTGTCTGACCGGTCTGTTGTTATATACGCACCTGCAGTAAACTCTTCATCGATGACCTTTATTCCCTCCACAGGGATATTGTTCTTGTTAAGCCAGTCGAAGTAGCTCCGGTAATCCCTGCCGATAGTTGCAAGGATAAGCGGCTTCTCATTAAGCAGGCTCAACGAGTAGGCCATATTACCGGCAGTCCCGCCAAACTTTTCTATCATGCCGTTCACGGTAAAACAGACATTCAGAATGTGAATTTTATCAGGCAGAATATGGTCGGAAAACTTTCCGGGAAAATCCATGATGCGGTCATAAGCCAGCGAACCTGAAATAAAAATTTGCATAAAGTCTCCTTAAATATTAAGTTATAAGTTACCTATCTCTTCTTTGAGCCGTTCGGCAATTTTTCTGTTGAAACCTTTAATGTTCACGATGTCGTCGGTCGTAGCGTATCTGATCCTCTCCAGGCTGCCGAAATGTCTCAGGAGCTCCAGCCTCCGCTTCCTGCCGATGCCCGGAATACGCGTGAGGGGCGAGTCCATAAGTTTTTTGTCCCTTAATTTCCTGTGGTAACTGATTGCGAACCGGTGGACTTCATCCCTTATCTTTTTAAGGAGTAATGATGCCTTATCTTTATCTTCAAGGTCAACAATATCGCCGCTCAGGAGAAAGGCCCTGTCCGGGTTTTTTGCAACACCAATAATATCTTTTGCAATACCGAGTTCTTTCATGGCCCTGTGCGAAATATCCAGATGTCCTTTTCCTCCATCGATCACGATCAAGTCCGGCGCCTTGTCCTCAAGGTTTTTCAGTGTCCGCAGGACTATCTCTTTCATCATGGCATAGTCATCGATACCCTGAGTTTCTTTAATCCTGAGATGCCTGAAAAGTCCTTTTTTAAATGACCCTTTCTCCCAGAAGATAAAAGCGCCAACCGAGTCGCTGCCCTGAATTGTGGAGACATCAAAGGCCCCTATGGACAGGGGCGCCTGTGCAAGGTGTAATTTGTCCCGCAGTTTCAACATACTATCGTCGGAACGGGCTTTGCTTTTGGAGTCAAGGTGAAGTCTTGCATTCTCGTCCGCCATTTTAAGCAGGTCACGCTTTTTGCCCCGCCGGGGAATCTCTATATCGACGCGCCCTTCCCGTTTATCTCCGAGCCAGCTCTTCAAAGCGTCCCTGTCTGCCGGAAGCACACTGACCAAAATGCTGGGAGGCGGAATTATGTCTTTGGCATAAAAGAGTTCTACAACACTCCCCATTATCTCGTGCTCTTTCGCCTCAGTCACTTTTTCAAGGTAAAAGTCCTTCGCGCCGATTAAAATGCCCTTTCTTAGAAACAGTATGTTTATTGCTGCCATGTCGCCTTCGCGGCAGAAGCCTATAATATCGATATCTCCGAGTTCCTGAGCTATAACTTTCTGCGATTCAAAGGCCCTCCGGAGCCGTCCGATGCTGTCCCTTACCCCAGCAGCCTCTTCATAGCGCATCTGATCGGAATACACCTGCATTTTATGCTCCAGATTTTTCAACAACCCCTTTTTCTCGACTGAGAGAAAAAGCTTCACGTCCTCGACAATGCCCATATATTCCTCTTTGCTGATCTTCCCGGCGCAAGGCGACGGACATTTTTTCATCTCGTACTGAATACAGGGCCGCATCGGCTTATCCAACGCATAATTGCAAGGCCTGATAGTAAAATTCCTTCTGATAAAAGCCAGCGCCTCCCACATGGCCTGGGCAGGTATATAAGGGCCGAAATAAAGATTCCCGTCCCGCTTTATGCCCCGTACAACCTCTAATCTCGGCCATTCTTCGGTTACAGTCAGTTTGATATAAGGATAGTTTTTGTCATCCCTGAGGATAATATTGAAGTTCGGCTTGTGTTGTTTAATCAGGCTTGCTTCGAGTATAAGCGCCTCAAGTTCGTTATCTGTAACGATATAGGAAAAATCTTTTATCATCCTCACCATTGCCGCTTTGCGAGGTTCGAGGCCGGCTGATTCCCGGAAATAGCTTCTCAAACGGTTTCTCAGGTTCTTCGCCTTGCCTACATAAAGGACCTTTCCATTTTGCCCTTTGAAAATATACACACCCGGCCTGCGGGGGGCATTCGACAGTTCTTCAGCCATACGCATACTATATCACATAGAAGATTGTTGTGAGGTTAGCCTGCAATGCCATGTTATAATATTATAAAGTATGGCGGCTTTCAAGTGGCAATGGATGATACTGGTTTCCCTTCTTGCAATAGGCGTTGGTGCATTTGGAGGCTTTGTATACTGGGGCAGTTCAGATCTCCCTGAAGTAAGGTCCCTTGAGACCTACACACCGCTTGAGTCTTCTTTTGTCTATTCCGCCGACGGCCACGAGCTGGCTGAATTCTATCTGGAAAGAAGAAACTTTGTCCCGTCCTACAAGATCCCCACTATTGTAAAGAAAGCGTTCATTTCAATTGAAGACCAGAGGTTTTACTCCCACTCCGGCGTCGATTTCATCGGTATACTCCGGGCGCTCTACAGGGACATAATGGCACAGAGCATTGTCGAAGGCGGCAGCACCATTACCCAGCAACTGTCCAAGATGCTCTTCTTCAAGCCTGAAAGGAGCCTTTCCCGGAAAATAAAAGAGGCCATCATCTCGGTGCAGATTGAAAAGCGTTATACCAAAGACGAGATATTGGGCATGTACCTTAACAAGGCGTATTTCGGGTCGCGGGCATATGGAATAGAAGCCGCTGCCCAGACCTATTTCGGCAAACCTGTCAGTGAGCTGTCTATTGCCGAGGCTGCAATGCTTGCAGGACTTCAGCGTGCGCCGGCAACATATTCACCCTTCATAAACGCTGAAAAAACATCTTTCCGCAGACAACTCGTTTTGAGAAAAATGCTCGAAATCGGCTTCATTTCCACAGAAGAATATCAAAAGGCCATTGAAGAACCCCTGCCCACGGCCCCGCACCACAGGAAATACGAGGCGCCCTACTTTATTGAGCTGCTGAGGCAGCAGCTCGAAGCGCGATACGGCGATAAACTGTACACTTC